>CAYUTR010000226.1:2067-8382 GCA_964447465.1 uncultured Chryseobacterium sp. | reverse complement strand
CTTCAGCTCGAAGGACTCACGTACAAATTGGTTTCAACGATGAACACGCGTCAAGATGCAGATCTCACGGAGCGCCCGCAAGTAGATATTGAGAAGACGTACGATCTCTTCATGACGAAATTCTCCTGGGGTGGTCTTGAAAATCCGGATGTGTATGCTGATGAAACTACACAACGCATGTTCAGCGATCCGTATCGTTACTCCTGCGCAGTTACAGCACACGCCCTTGCAGAATCGGGCATGAACGAACAGGCAGCCGCACTCGTGCGCATGTGTACGCAGAAAATTCCTGCTTCACAGATTGTACCGGATGATTATTGGATAAGTCTCTGCGATGCTGCATGGATGAGCGGAGACGATGAACTTGCGAATTCACTCGCGGACCAGGCCTTCACACATTTCTTACAATGCGTAAAATGGTACAACAGCATGCCGACTCCTGTTGGTGATGAAGGATACAAGATTCAGCAGATTCAATTGTTGTATAGTCTCGCGAATGATTACGGGCAGACGGAATTGAATAAAAGGTGGTTGGGGGAATTGATGGTGGCGGGGATTAAGCCGGAGTAGTTACACAAGCATTTCTGGGTGCATTAAAGAGGTTTTCCGTTTACAAACGTTTGTAAACGGATGGTCATCTTATTAAAAAGTTCTAACCGCTTGGAGATGTTGATAAGAAATTTTTAAAGGATAGAAAAACCAATCGTCTATTCCTAATTTTGACAACCTTGTCAAGAAACGACTGTCAACATGGATACAGGCCTAGGCGAATACATTAGAATTTTACGAGAAGACTCAGCGATGCCTTTGCGTAAGCTTGCTGCATTGTTAGATATTGATCAGAGTACCTTGAGCAAATTGGAACGAGGCGAACGCCCCGTTAGCCGTAATATGTTGCCCATTATTGCAAAGACTTTTCAGGTTGACGAGAAAGAACTTGTTGTAAAGTTTATGAGCAAGCAAGTAGCCTATCAACTCCTAGATGAGAAATATGTCAAAGACATTTTAGTCGCGGCGGAGGAAGAAATAAAGTATTTAAAAAAGTATAAATAGTCTTGAATTATGACGTATCAAGCACAAACACTGGAATTGTTTCCGGACGAAATAAAGGTTGAGCAGAACTATACCGCGACTTTCGCGGATAACATGAAAATGCCAATTCACAAATGGTACAGATATACGGCTGGGTTTTCAGCAGCGTGGGTTAGCGAATTGATTAGAAAAGAAGCGATAAATGGTAGAAGTAAAGTGATCGACCCATTTGCAGGTTCTGGAACGGTACTGCTAGAAAGTGAATTTGCGGGAATTGAATCATATGGAGTGGAAGCGCATCCATACATTTACCGAATTGCACAGGCAAAATTAAGTTGGAACTTTCCAGCCGAGAAGTTTAAAGAAGAAGCCCTTTTATTGCTTAAAAAGGCCAAGAGCAAAACAGTAACGCAGGTAGAATTTCCGAAGCTGATAATGAGTTGTTATCCACTTGCAACAATTCAAAAACTGGAGGCACTTAAGCAAACTTGGTTAGAGATGCGACAAGAAAATGAAATCAAGAATTTCAACTGGTTTATCATTACTTCTATACTACGAACAACTTCGCCGGTAGGAACGGCACAATGGCAATATATCCAACCGACCAAAACTAAATCAAAGGTCATCGACCCGTTTGTGGCATTTGAATCAAAGGTTAACAACATGTATTTGGATATGAAGCGGACGCAAATGCGTATCAAATACCCGGTTGATTCCGTCATATTGAATGAAGATGCTAGAAACATTCAATCCATACCAGATGGTTGGGGCGACTTAGTAATTACCTCGCCACCCTATGCTAATAATTATGACTACGCTGATGCGACAAGGCTAGAAATGACTTTCTGGGGTGACATTAATGGTTGGGCTGATTTACAAGATAATGTCAGAAAGCACTTAGTTAGAGCATGTACGCAACATGTTTCGAAATTGGGTGACAGTATTGATACTATATTATCTAATCCAAGACTATCTGTAATTCAATCAGAACTATTAGAAGTTTACGGAACGCTCAAAGAAGAACGTTTAAAACATGGCGGTAAAAAGAACTACCATTTGATGATAGCTGCATATTTCAACGACCTCGCTGATGTATTCCATTCGCTGCGGCGAGTTACAAATCAAAACTGCAAAATGTGTTTCGTAATTGGTGATTCCGCGCCTTATGGGATTTATGTGCCTGTTGACAAATGGCTTGGAAAATTAGCGATATCGGCAGGTTTTAGTGATTACTCCTTTGAGAAATTGAGAGACCGAAATATTAAATGGAAGAATAGAAAACATACTGTTCCTTTGCATGAAGGAAGACTTTGGATAAATAGTTAAAAACATGGCTGAATCACTTTCACATAAATTTGGACAGACAATCGGTGAACTTTTAGAGTTGGCTCTACTACCACATTTTAAAAAATTCTCGCGAAAGCACAAACTCTATTTAGATAAAAAGGGACCAAGGAAGGCTCGTGCCGGGAAGAAGGTCACATGGAAAGATAGCAAAGGAAATAAACATGATCTCGACTTAGTTCTTGAGCGTGGAGGCAAAGAAAGTAAGATCGGCTCTCCTGTTGCATTTATTGAATCCGCTTGGAGAAGAGGAACTCGACATTCAAAAAATAAAGTTCAAGAAATTCAGGCTGCGATTAATCCGATAGTACAATTGCATCATGAAACGGTTTGTTTTAAGGGTGCCATCTTAGGTGGAGACTTCACGGCACCTTCACTTGTTCAATTGCAATCCGACAATTTTACTGTCCTCTATTTTCCCACAGCAATATTTGTAGCTGCTTTCAAGAAGTTTAACCTTGACATTATTTCAAGTGATGCTACTGAAGAAGCAGAATTCGCTAGAAGAATTCAAATTTGGGAAGGATTCCCTAATAAAGAGAAAGTATTTGAAACTCTAGTTAAACTAAATAAAAATGCAGTAAATACTTTTTTTAATTCATTGTCCAACGCAGTCTCGAGATCTGTAGAACGTATCATTATTCTCCCGCTACACGGTCAAGAAAGCACTTTGAACAACGTCCTTGAAGCACTTGACTACTTAAAAAAATACTCGGAAGACAAAAAGAAGTTGCCTATAACCAAATATGAAATAACTATTAAGTATAATACCGGTGATAGGATAGAAGCTGTTTTCAAAGATAAAAAAGACTGCATGAAGTTTTTGGAAGGATATAAATAAGGGCCTAATGGTACACATGCCTAAACGACGATAAGAGGTATCCGGTCAACTAATCCTCCCCCAATTCATACTTCCTTCTCTCTGCCTTGAGAGTTCCGCAAACAACGGCGCATTTTCTTTCGTCTCCAGATTCGGATCGCTATCAATTATCTCCGCCGCCACTCCTCTCGCATGTTGTAGTATCGCCTGATCATACACAATGTCCGCCAGACGCAGTCCAACTAACCCACTCTGACGTGTTCCTTCGAGATCGCCGGCGCCGCGTAACTTCAAATCAACTTCTGCAATTTCAAATCCGTCGTTCGTGCGCACCATTGTGTCCATGCGCAGCTTCGTGTCTTTGCTGAGTTTATGCCCGGTAATGAGCACGCAGAAACTTTGATCTGCACCGCGACCAACTCTTCCACGCAACTGGTGCAACTGTGAAAGTCCGAAACGCTCCGCACTTTCAATGATCATCACACTTGCATTCGGAACGTTTACGCCCACTTCGATTACAGTTGTTGCAACCATGATATGCGTTTCTCCTCTAACGAAACGCTGCATCTCCCAATCTTTGTCGGCCGGTTTCATTTGCCCGTGAACGATACTGGTCTGGTATTCCGGCATAGGGAAAGCACGCACAATACTTTCGTAACCGTCTATGAGATTTTTGTAATCCAGTTTTTCGGATTCGTTGATCAGGGGATACACAACATAGATCTGTCGGCCCAAACCAATCTGTTCTTTCATGAAACCAAAAACACGCAATCGTTGTGCGTCGCTGAAGTGAACGGTGCGGATTGGTTTTCTTCCCGGTGGTAATTCATCAATTGTTGAAGTATCGAGATCTCCATACAACGTCATTGCCAATGTTCGCGGAATCGGAGTTGCCGTCATCACAAGCACATGCGGAGGATTTGTATTCTTCTTCCACAGCCTCGAACGTTGCTCCACACCGAAGCGATGTTGTTCGTCAATCACCACAAATCCGAGATTGTTGAATTGAACCTCGTCTTCAATCAACGCATGTGTTCCAATGAGAATATCGAGTTCACCACTGCGCAATGCCGCATGCAATACGCGACGTTCTTTCGCCTTTGTATTTCCGGTCAACAGTGCAATCTTCACCGGCAAATCTTTCAGCAGATCACTGATGGAAACCATATGCTGGTTCGCGAGAATTTCTGTTGGCGCCATTAAGCAAGCCTGAAAGCCGTTGTCGTTCGCCAACAACATGCACATCAACGCCACAACCGTTTTTCCGCTTCCAACATCACCCTGCAGCAAACGGTTCATTTGCTTTCCGCTTCCCATGTCGGCACGGATTTCTTTGATCACCCGTTTCTGCGCATTCGTCAGTGGAAAGGGCAAACCGTGTTTATAAAATCCGTTGAACTTCTCACCCACATTGCTGAAATCAAATCCACGGAAATTCGTTTTACGCATGTTCTTCACCCGCAGCAAACGCAATTGAACCATGAGAAACTCTTCGAACTTGATTCTCGCTGCTGCACGTTTAAGCAAAGCGGGATTATCCGGAAAATGAATCTGCTTCAACGCCTCTTCACGCGAAAGCATTTTCAATTTTGATATCACCGGAACCGGAATGAACTCAGGAACTTTTCCAACCATCATTGGCACCAACACCTTCGTCAGCTTAAGAATTCCTTTCGAGTCGAGCCCTTTCAGTTTCGATCGCTCCGTTGAGGAGTACATAGGTTGAAGAACGTTCGTACGCTTCAGTGTTTGTTCGTTCACTTCTTCTACTTCAGGATGCGCAATATTGATTTTGCCGTTGTAAACTGCAGGACGTCCGAAAACAATATATTCATGTCCCGGAAGAAATTTTCCCTGCAACCATTTTATTCCCTGAAACCACACGAGCTCAACTGCTCCTTTTGAATCGGTAAGCAATGCTGTTGCACGTTGCTGCTTCCCATTTCCGACAACCTGAAACTTCAGAATCTGTCCGCGCAATTGAACAAATGGCAAATCACCATTCGCTTCCACTGTCGTATAAAATTTCGTGCGATCAACATGACGATACGGATACCACTTAAGCAAATCGCCAAACGTTTCAATTTCAAATTCAGTTTTGAAAACACGCGCCCGCTCAGGACCTACTCCTTTCAGAAACTCAATCGGTGTATCTAAAAAGCTATCTGCCACAATTACTTAATCTATTCGTAAAGATCGCAAAGCGATCTCGCCGTTTCGCGTGGGTTTTACCTACAAAGTACTTCTCCGTTACTCCGTGTCGCCGTGTAAAGCGCCGCAGGCTACACGATAACTAGCCACAATATTTCGACACTCTGTAAAAGTACTTTCTACATATCAACATACAAGCGTTCACACCGAATTTTCGGACAATTATTCACCAATGATTCGATAACTTTCGATTGTAATCATTGCACGCTGAAAATACCCGATTACAAAACCAACCAACCATGAAGAACCTTCTACGAATTTTCGCAGTAGTACTTGTTGTATTCTCAATCGGCGCCTGCCGTGTTTATCGCCAGGTCGATCAACCGGCTGAAGTATTGTTCGAAGACAATGAAATTTCAGACTACCTCTCGGGCTACGAAATTTATTATCACAGCACTTCTGGTGTTTTCAATCTGAAAGATGCGCGCACATCAGGCGATACGATTTATGGGATGGCTGTGAAAGTTGATTCCGCGTCGCACTCGAAGAAAAATGACATGTCAATATTTGTTGCGCACGGCCAGGAAATTGCTGACTCGTCACAAATCGCAATTCATAAATCTGAAATCACAAATGTTGAAATGATGGGTCGCGATGGTCGCGCTTCATTCATGAAATCAATGTCTGCAATTTCATTACTGCTCGGAATTATTCTCGTTATCGTTCTTGTTGGCGGATTGATCGGACTTTCAGTTTGGGCTTCCGCGGCAAGTACCGACAGCAGCAACGCCAGCTCTGATAACAGCAGCGATTCAGGTAGCAGCGGTTCAGACAGCGGCTCCGACAGCGGAACCAGCGACAGTGGCGCAAGCGGTTGTTACGTTGCAACAATGGTTTACGGAAGTTACGATGCACCTGAAGTTTGGGTGTTGCGTCGTTTCCGCGATAACGTTCTTCAGCATTCGCGC
>CAYUTR010000226.1:0-1967 GCA_964447465.1 uncultured Chryseobacterium sp. | reverse complement strand
ACCTGAAGTTTGGGTGTTGCGTCGTTTCCGCGATAACGTTCTTCAGCATTCGCGCAGCGGAAGATGGTTCATCAACTGGTATTATGGTTGGTCGCCGCGCTTTGTTGCGAAGTATGGAAAATACCGCATCATTCATCGTATTTCAAAAATGATGCTGCAACCATTCATCTGGCTTGTGAAGTAATGAGAACACGAAATCTCATCCAAGGCGAAAACTTGTAGTAATGAAAAAGTTTCTGATCATTCTGTTTCTATTCGTTTTTGCAAAAGCTGATGCACAAACAGCTTTCACATTCCGCTATTTCGGATTGACAGTACATCCGTTTGGCGATCAGACTGCGGAAATTCAGCCGTATAAACTTGATAAGAATGCCCGATTCGTTCTCAACTTCGGTGGATTCGTTTCTGCAGACCACTACGTATACAAAGACCTCGTTTGCGTAACGGGAATGCAGGCTTTCTTTACCGATTGCGCAGGAGGTTGGGCAGGCTTCACACACATCGGCATACGTGCATTGGTGTTGGAAAAAGGAAGACACCGTTTGATGCTTGGCGCTGGTCCGATGTTGTACTATCGCCAGGACTGGAACCGATTTGAAGAATATGAAGACAAAGGTTCTTTCAATCGTTACCATTCACGAAATGTTGGCGATGTGCAATGGCGCATTTTTCCTGTTGCAGGAGAATTTGCCTGGCATTACCGTGCAACAGATCATCTCGACATCAATACCGGCTTCACACCCGGCCTTCCGCTAGCACTGTGTTTATCTGTCGGTGTCACATGGTGGCCCGAACGCTTTGAACAGCAGGAAACCAAGCTGAAGGTTTTTGTGCCGAAGAGGAAAAAGGGCTAATTCAGCTTTATTCGGCTTGAGCCTCTGGCTCCTTGCCAAGGGATTTATCCCTTGGAAGCCTAATAGCCCATAACAAAAAAGCCATTTTTCTTACATCCGTAATCCATCGCCAACAACTGGCTGGAATTCCCTTTGCCTCTACCATAGTTTTGCCTCATCACTTCAACACTAAATCACATGAGCACAACTAAACTAATCTTAGCCCTCGCTGTAGCAGCGATCCTCACTATTCTTTGCCCGATGGCATTTGCCAAGTCATCAAATGAGGCCAATCAGAAAACAACATTTACCGATTCGTTTCTCGACCTCTCCGGCGTCATGACGATCAACGACGAAAAAGTATCTGATTACAGCGTCTACATTTTTCAGGACGGATCACCTTCCGACACATTTCACATCGGAACAAAACTGGAGCAACATTATCTCTTACCGGTTGGCCATAGCTACACGCTGAAATTCACAAAGTTCGGGTATAAAGAACGCCTTGTGATGGTGAATACGAATATCAACGCCAGGCGCACGCACGATTTTTACACGTTCCGTTATTCGGTTGAATTTATTGCAGACGGAGCATCCAATACCGCTGATGATTTTCCAGTTGCATTCATCCACTACGATGAAACGAAAAAAGATTTTGATTACAACCGCGAGTATCACACTAACATTCGTACAGACAACCAGCCGCAGCAACACGCTGTATCAAAAAGCTGGCACTAAAATAATGGTGTCGGGATCTCCATCCCGACCTAGATTCGGCCGCTAAAAGACTGGATTTTACACCGGGGGGTAGTAAAAACCGGGTGAATGTTGCCACATTCAAAACCGATGCGCTGACAGGTCGCATCGGTTTCTTTGCAACCACATAGAGCACATAGAGCACATAGAAACAGATAGTACACATAGGGACGTACGTTATTGTCGTGCGTCCCTATGTGTACTATGTGCTGGTTTCGCTTTTCGCGAAACCTCTTAGAAAACAGCGAATGTAAATTTACCTATGTGGTAAATTTCAGATTAGAATGGTCACGGGATTCTCCAGCATCATCTTCAACGTCTGCAAAAACGCCGCACCAGTGGCGCCATCAACAACACGGTGATCGCAGCTCAAAGTAA
>CAYUTR010000225.1:0-8401 GCA_964447465.1 uncultured Chryseobacterium sp. | reverse complement strand
GGAGTTCATCACACCTTTTGTTGTGTCTTCAGGCATGCGATGGACGAATGATGAATCTTTCTGCGCCTGAACAAACACCGGAATGCAAAGCAAGGCAATCAGGAAAAATTTATAGCTGGACGAAAATGTTTTCATTGTCGGTGGTTACGGTGTATTGTTTAAGGTCGCGTTCAGCCGGTGGATTCATCACGGCACCTTTGTTGGAGAATTCGCTTCCGTGACATGGACAAACAAGAGATACGTTGTTCGGTTTCACTTCACATCCACTGTGTGTGCATTTCGTGGAAAGTGCTGTGAAGACATCTGCTAATTCCGGGTGACTTTTCTTATACAGTGCGATTGGAAATTCCAGTTTCTCACTGCGGAGTAGTACGAAAGTGCGCTGTTGTCCTTCCGTGTCTGTGAATTCTGTTCTTTTCAATTTCAAACGGTTGTTGTCGAGCGTTGATGTCGCTTCATAGATCGATTTACATCCCGCAAGAGCAACACTTAACACGGCACCTGCTCCGCACGCAAGTACACAATTCTTCAGAAAATCGCGGCGTTCCATTAGAGAGATTCGAGAAATTTAATCAGCTGACCTTTTTCAGTTGCATTTAGTCCTTCGAAAGCGTTGCGACTGTTCTGCGCTTCACCATCGTGTAGGATGATTGCTTCTTCAATAGTGTGAGCACGTCCATCGTGCATGAGGAAGTAACTTCCACCTTGAGAATTAGGAGAAAGTCCGAGTCCCCAGAGTGGTGGAGTTCTCCATTCGGCATAAGTTGCACTGCCTTCGGTGTATTGGTCATCGAGTCCTGGCCCCATATCATGCAACAGGAGATCGCTATACGGATGGAATGCAACATTCGACAACGGTGCAATCGGAGACACGCCAGTTTGCATTGTAGGAAGATGACAGCCGCTGCAATTGATGGAAGAGAACAGTGCTTCGCCTGCGATCACATCGGCATCATCAGTATTTCTTCTGATCGGTGCTTTCAATGTGCGGAGATAGAATACAAGATTGTCAACTTCAGCAGTAGAAACTTCAGGATCCATAATTCCATCTGTGCAGTACGCTCCGTTATTGAAGTGAAACAACTCGTGAGGAAAGTATCCGGAAGTAATTCCCATATCCTGAACATAAGCGTTCACAGTTTGGTGCACAAGATCAATGGCCGCAGCTTTTCTACCGAAGCGACCAATGTATTTTCCACTGAGTGTAATTGCGTTTGGATTTGGAGAGAGGAATGATGGAATCGACACCCAATTTACCACGCCTGAAATTCCATCTCCGTTTGCGTCATTCGGATCTTCGAGTGACAACAGATAAGCATCGCTTACAGCTTCGAGATATCCCAGTCCTGTATTCGGTGGTGGAGTAATGTTCGAGTGCGGCATTGTTGCAGGAATCACTTCCGGATCGTAACCGGGAATTGCGCGGTTCTGCAATTGTGGTCCACCCAATGATCCGTAAATATTTCCGGTACTGTCAAACGCGCCGAAGCGTGTAAGTGTTGTGAATGGATGTCCGCGTCCATCACCTGCGTGACATGTTCCGCAGGACGTTGCAACGAAAATTGGACCTAATCCTGTTTCAGGCGTGAAGATTTTATCGTTGAAGGCAACGTCGCCCAATATGAACTGCCTATGCTGAGCGTCTGTTAGTCCATCGACTGGTCCATCGAGAATTTCATCGTCTGCCGGAGCAGGAGGCAATAGTTTCTGGCAAGCCGTTACCGTGGTAATAATCACGGCAAGTGCAATCAAAATTCGGGCAGGAGACTTTTTCATGAAATTTAGAAGCCTTTGTGAGATAAATTTAGACAAATCTAAATATTATTTGTGAGATGACAAAATCGCTAGCGGCGGACTTCATCACGGTGACAATGCAATACGGCGAAAAATTTGAGGTTTGGGGTTAATTGTGGAATTCTTCCTGTGGAATCACGATTTCATTCACCGAACGTCTACGCATTTCTGCAAGCGGTGTAACGATCCTGTTTAACCTTCTGCTGGCATGATTTTTCTGTATTTAAGTGTGGACTAATACCTTTCAATCATGAAATACGTAGACCACAAAGATTGTATCGATGCCTGCCTTCAAAGCGTTTTTAATTGTGAATATTGCGCGGCATCATGTCTCAGAGAAGACGATTCGGCCATTCCGCTTTTGAAGCGTTGTGTGCAACTCAATATGGAGTGTGCAGAAGCTTGCATTGCAGCAGTGAAGATGATGAGCATAGGCGGTGTGCATGCCGACGACTATTGCCGTTTGTGTGCGAAAGCATGTGAAGCATGCGCGCGTGAATGTGAGAAACACGATTATGATCATTGCAGGGCGTGTGCTGCAGCGACACATTTGTGCGCGAAAAAATGCAGGAGCGTAATGCTTGAATATGCCGAAGTAGCCTGAATGAGTCGGTTAAGTTGGCACACATTATGCTTATTTTTGTGACTATGAATAACATGATGAAAGCAATTGCTGCACTTTCTGTGCTCACTTTGTTAGTGGTTACAACCGGTTTTGTAAAGCCCCAACTGGCGGAGGTTATAATCAAAACAACGTTCTACTGTAACCATTATGATCAATGTGAGAGCAAACCTCTCCTTGAGAAGGAAATCATGCTCACGCGTGGTGTGAAATCGGTGGTAATTGATGGAAAAGCACAGACTATTACAGTAAAATACAAACCGAAACAAGTAACTCCTGATAAGATCCGCACGGTAGTCTCCAACGCCGGATATGATGCGGATACGGTGAAAGCGAATCCAAAAGCCTATGAGAAGCTCGACGGATGCTGTAAGAAGAAGGAATAGGTTACTTTTGCGCCCGAATGGAATCAAATTTTATTGATTATGTGAAGATTCTTTGTCGCTCCGGAAAGGGCGGCGGTGGATCTGTGCATCTGCTTCGCACAGCTTTGACGGCAAAAGGCGGACCCGATGGTGGAGATGGAGGACGTGGCGGTCATGTAATTGTTCGCGGAAACAATCAGACGTGGACATTGCTGCACCTGAAATATCGTAAACACGTACTTGCACAAGACGGAGGACACGGCGGACGTTCAAACTCAACCGGTGCTGAAGGCAAAGATGAATACCTTGATGTGCCGATTGGAACTGTGATCAAGAATGGAGAGACGGAAGAAGTGATTGCAGAAATCACGGAACACGGCCAGGAATACATGGTTGTGAAAGGTGGAAGAGGAGGAAAGGGAAATGCTTTCTTCGCAACATCTACTCACCAGACACCACGTTTTGCACAACCGGGTGAACCTGCAATTGAAACATGGTTTATTCTTGAATTGAAATTGCTTGCTGATGTTGGACTCGTGGGATTCCCGAATGCAGGAAAATCAACTTTGCTATCTGTTGTTTCCGCTGCGAAACCGGAGATTGCAAATTATCCGTTTACAACACTCGTTCCGAATCTTGGAATGGTCAATTACCGCGATGACCGTTCATTTGTGATGGCAGATATTCCCGGAATTATTGAAGGTGCAAGTGAAGGGCGCGGATTAGGTTTGCGTTTCCTTCGTCATATTGAACGCAACTCCTGTTTGTTGTTCATGGTGCCAGCGGATAGCTCAGACATTGTAAAAGATTATCTCATTCTCCTGAATGAATTGGAGCAGTTCAATCCCGAATTGCTCGACAAGAAACGAATGCTTGCGATTTCGAAAGCTGATTTGCTCGATGAAGAATTATTCGAAGCAACGGAGAAAGATATGCAGAAACGTTTCGCGAAGAAATACCCGATTCCTTACGTGATCTTCTCGGCACACTCACAGAAAAATGTGATGAAGCTGAAGGATGAGTTGTGGAAGCTGATGAACCAGTAGCTGCTGTCAGTTCGAGCGCAGTCGAGAACTCACCAGCAGCACGACGGATTTGTTGACTTCTCGACTGCGCTCGAAGTGACAAATCACTCCTGGTGTCCCGGTTGATTTCCGGTTCTGTTTTTCGGTGGTTCAGGTTGTGCCTGATTCACAGAAGGAACAGGTGTACAGCACGGATTTGAATTCGGACCATAGTGGTAAATAAAAACTGTTACTTTCCTGGATGAATTAACATAGGTCGCATAATCTGCTTTCTCGTATTGTTTTCGGTAGCATGCAGTGTCGCAAATTGCATCCGGAGAATCCATAGGCATTACTAAATCCTGCGTTTTCCACGGCTCTGCAATTCGCAGGTAACCTCCATTGAATTCTATACTGAAGTGTCCGGTTGAATCTGTGATTACAGAATCCAGAATTACATCGTTTACTCCGCAACACATATCTTGCATGATATACAACTTGAGTCCTTTGGCCGGACCATATGTAGGGATTGAACTATTAGCATGAAGTGAATCGCATCCCGGGTAGGCCATAAGATTAACCATTCCCGATATTTTGTATGGACTGTGCGGTTTGACATGTTCGTTTGCCTGCGCCCACGTGAACAAGGGAGCACAAACGGCTAGAAAAATAATAGCTCGGAGTTTCATGACATACAAGTTGCAAATTAAATGCCATTGTACGGCGTGTGCGCGGAACTACGTAAAACGTGCGAGCCGGGTATCAGAATAAAGAAGTCTGATTCATCCGCGGAAGCGACCCTTCTAAACGCAACAACCATTCTTTCTTGTCCATTCCGCCTGCATAACCGGTAAGCGAGCCATCGCTGCCAATTACACGATGACAAGGAACAACAATCGCAATATTGTTTTTTCCGTTGGCCGTTCCTGCCGCACGAATCACTTTCGCATCACCAAGACGCACTGCGAGCTCGTGATAAGAAATTGTTTTTCCGAATGGAATTTTTAAAAGTTCATTCCAAACACGTTTCTGAAAATCTGTTCCGTGTTGTTCCATCGGAAAAGTAAATTCCGTTCTTTTTCCAGCAAAGTATTCTGCAAGTTCTTCCGCGCATTGTTTTTCAATCGGCGATTGCGGAGAAGTTCTTTCGAGAATCGGGTTACGGAATTCTATAGCAGTAATTTTTCCCCGTCCGACCGGGTCATCCGGGCGGGCGTCTTCGCTGGAAATGTGAATGCGGCCCACCGGAGAATCGATAGAAAATTTATCGGCCATAGAATTTGGAATTATTTCTTCTTCACCAGCATGCGGCGACACTCTGCTTCGAGCTGTTCTTTATCGATAGGAACCACGCCCACGCTTTCGCAGACTAATCCGCCAGCGATGTTTGCGACTTCTGCAATGAGTTCGGGTTTAGCTCCGCCAGCAAGACAAAGAGCTGCAGCACTCACAACTGTATCACCTGCACCCGAAACATCAGAGATATTCCTGAAATGTGCCGGAATGCGTTTCTTCACTTTACGTCCGTGTACATATATACCATGCTCTGAAAGCGTAATGAGTGCGAGTTCAATCTTCAGTTTCGACTTCAGCATGTCAACCGCTTTCGCCAGTTCTTTTTCTTTCGTGTGATCGAAATCGAACTTCAAACCTTCTCGCAGTTCTTTCAGATTCGGTTTGAATAATGTTGCACCTTGATAGTGCATGAAATGTTTCTTCTTCGGGTCAACCACCACCGGAACTTTCATTACGCGTGCAAG
Source organism: uncultured Chryseobacterium sp. (assembly GCA_964447465.1). Lineage (GTDB taxonomy): Bacteria > Bacteroidota > Bacteroidia > Palsa-965 > Palsa-965. Next base: position 2,856 of record CAYUTR010000225.1, on the reverse strand, counting down.
GTTGATGATAGAGCGAATCAACGGAACAGTAATAAGTCCCTTGTCGTAATCTTCAAAGATGATCACGTCAATCTTCTGCGTTTCGAGTAGGTAAGCAATCCGTTCTTCGAAAAGATCGGTCTCGTGCTCCGTTATGTCTTCGTCAATTTCTTCATCCACGCGTAGCATGTGGTGATTGTTGCCGATGATACGCGTCTTTACGGTCGTAATTCTGTCGCGACTCTTCAAAATGCCTTTCGGAGCGAGCTTGGCTTCCTGCATCAGTTCAAGGAAACGCGTTCCGTCCTTATCTGCGCCAATTACAGAACAAAGAATAGGTATAGCACCCAATGCTTTTACGTTCAGTGCAACGTTTGCTGCTCCTCCAAGACGTTGTTCGTGTCGCGTAATTGAAACAACAGGAACCGGTGCTTCAGGAGAAATGCGCGTTACTTTTCCCCACATGTAATCGTCAATCATTACATCGCCGATGATGAGCACGCGAAGATTGTTGAACTTCGAGAAGAGGGAGCGGATTTCTTTGTCGGTGTAATGTGCCACGGAAAATCGTGTTAAGATAATTTTGCCAATGCAACTTTCATACGCTTAACGGCTTCTGCCAGTTTCTCATCTGCAGCCGCGTAAGAAATACGGATGTAATTGTCTTCACCGAATGCAGCGCCCGGAACAATTGCAACATGACCTTCATCAAGCAAAAACAAACTAAGATCAGTTGCATTCTTGATGACGTGATTGCCATATTTCTTTCCGAAGAAAGCACTCACTTCAGGATAAACGTAAAACGCTCCATCAGGAACATTCGTTTTCATTCCGGGAATATCATTCAATCCTGTGAGCACCAAATCGCGGCGACGTTTGAATGCATCGCGCATTTCATGTGTTGTATCAGCAGGAAGCTTCATCGCGGCATGCATTGCCTTCTGCGTGATCGATGATGTTGCAGAAGTAAATTGTCCTTGCATTTTATCACACGCTTTTGCAATCCACAGTGGTGCTGCGAGAATTCCTCCGCGCCATCCGGTCATCGCAAAACCTTTTGAAACACCGTTGATGGTAATCACACGATCGTAAATGAAATCGAACTGCGCCATGCTCTCGTGTTTTCCAACGAAGTTGATGTGCTCATAGATTTCATCGCTCATGATGTAAACACCTTCGTGTTTCGCAACAACTTCCGCAATTGCTTTCAGTTCTTCACGCGAGTACACAGATCCCGTAGGATTGCATGGCGTGCTGAACATGATCAAACGTGTCTTCGGTGTGATCGCTGCTTCAATCTGTTGTGCGGTGACTTTGAAATTGTTTTCAATTCCGGCGTCAATCACAATTGATTTTCCTTCTGCAAGTTTGATGATCTCGAGATAGCTCACCCAATACGGAGAAGGAACAATTACTTCATCTCCTGGATTCACTAAGCTCAAAACACAATTCGCAATGGACTGTTTCGCTCCTGTTGAAACAACAATTTGTTCCGGAGTGAATGTGAGATTATTATCGCGTTTGAATTTCTCAGCGATCGCCTGACGCAATTCGAGATATCCTGAAACGTGTGTGTAGTAAGAGAAATCTGTATCGATCGCTTCGTGCGCGGCTTTCTTGATTACATCCGGTGTGTGAAAATCGGGTTCGCCCAAACTGAGGCTGATGATGTCGACACCTTGAGCAATCAGTTCACGGCTCTTGCGGGCCATGGCAATTGTCTGCGATTCACTCAGCCTTTTAATGCGGTCAGAAAGGTGCTCGTTCATAAGGGAAATTCGATGGCCGAAGATCGGAATAATTCTCACATTTCTGGCTTCGATCGCTTGTCGTAGTTGGCTGGCTCTGCCATCCGCACCACAGATTCGCAGATTACGCAGATTTTTTCAATTGTTTTTTAATCTGCGAAATCTGCGCATCTGTGGCAAAGCGCCCTGGGGCGCAACTAAGCGAGCGTATTAGGATTTATTCCATTGGAGCCATACCCATAGCGACCCATTCTTCACTCGCCGGGCCGTACATTCCGATTGGTTGCATCCCGAGTAAACGCATAAGCACGACTAATTCGCCACGGTGGTGACTTTGATGCCTGATCAGAACACTCAATGTTGTTCCACGACGCCATTCTTCGCCGTACATGTTGTCTTTCTTTTCGAGATCGGAATCTTTCCAGTTTTTCTTCAGTTGTTCCACAAGTGAATCAGAAAAACGCTTGTACGCATCGATCAATTCCTGTTTGGTCCAATAGAGATCATCTTCTTCGCTGAAGCCTTCGATTTTCAAACCCGTTCGTTCCATCATCTCACCAACGGTGTGCGTGATGTGAAATGCAAGTCGCGATAAACTGCGCACACGTTCATGCGGTTGTTCGTGAAAACGTTTTTCGTCAATGAGTGCGAAAAGCTTTAGTGTGGATTCACTTTCGTAAGTCCATTCTTTGTAGAAATCTTCTAGTTGTCGGATCATTCAGCAAATGTACGGTCTATGTGCAGATTTGCAGATGTGAAAATGTGGAGATGCTGTTGGTGTTAGCTGCGGGCTAGAATGAAATCCTATATTTCAACTGCAGAGGCGCAAAGACGCAGAGGAAACGCAGAGGTTCATGTACGTTAACACCAAACACAATCAGCATATCAACTAATCAGCATATCAGCACATCATTTCGTGAAGTTGAATCGGAGCCTTATTGGAGAAAGCTCGTGAGCGATCAAGAACCTCTGTACGTGGTAACCCAACCAGCATCCTGCATGTCTTTCAATAGACGAAATGCATTCGGTCCCCAGATCACATCAACCATCGGATCAACAATTCCGTAGCCGCGGAGAATTTCCATCTGACCTTCAGAAGGCATCAGTGGTTTTCCTGCCCAGCCGGGAC
>CAYUTR010000224.1:0-8461 GCA_964447465.1 uncultured Chryseobacterium sp. | reverse complement strand
CATCATCGACGCTTGTTGTTGCCATCATGGGTGCGTTTGTAGAATGGCTGAAACTTCCGCTTGGGAAATACGATATCGCACATACTGCATTTGAGATCGAACGCATCGAGTTGAAAATGGCTGGTGGAAAACAGGATCAGTACGCCGCAACTTTCGGCGGCGTCAATTACCTCGAGTTTCTGGCGAACGACAAGGTGATTGTAAATCCGCTAAGTCTGAAAGAAGATGTGCTGAACGAACTTGAGTCGAATCTGGTGCTGTATTTCACCGAAACGAATCGAGAATCGGCGACAATCATTTCTCATCAGGTAGAAAACGTGAAGAACAACAAGACGGAAGCTGTTGATGCTATGCATCGCCTCAAAGAGCAAGCACAAATGATGAAAGAATGTCTGTTGCGCGGCGATGTGAATCAGATCGGTGAAATATTGAACATCGGCTGGGTGAACAAGAAGAAAATGGCTACGCAGATTACGAACAGCCTGCTCGATAGCATTTATGAAAACGCAATGGCGAACGGAGCATCTGGTGGAAAAATATCCGGAGCCGGTGGTGGTGGATTCATGTTCTTCTATTGTCCCGGCACAACGCGATTGAAAGTTGCCCAGCAGCTGGCTCAATTCGGAGGGCGGGTGAAATCATTTACCTTTACGCAACAAGGACTTACCACATGGACTATTTAAGTACGTTGCAGTCGAGAATTGAAGCGTCGGTGAAACTGAAAAGTTCATTGATGACCAACGAAGCAATTCTGAATACGGTTGTCAATCTCACGACCGAAATTGTAACAGCATACCGTAAAGGCGGAAAAGTGCTTTGGTGCGGAAACGGTGGAAGCGCGGCCGATGCACAACACCTCGCGGCGGAACTATCCGGAAGATTTTATTATGATCGCCCGCCGCTGAATTCAGAAGCACTTCATGTGAATACTTCATACATCACTGCAGTCGCGAACGATTACAGCTACGATGTTGTTTACAGTCGCCTTATTTCTGCAATGGGAAAACGTGGTGATGTTCTCATCGGACTTTCTACCAGCGGAAATTCTGCGAACGTAATCAACGCCTTGAAAAAAGGTCGGGAACTTGGAATGCTTACCGTTGGATTCACCGGAGAGACTGGTGGCAAGATGAAAGAACATTGTGAGTTGCTGATTAATATTCCTTCGACAGATACGCCGAGGATACAGGAGTGCCATATGCTTCTCGGGCACACAGTTTGTGAAATGGTGGAGGCTTCACTGTTTCCCAAGTAACTGGCTCTTAAAAATTAACCACATAGATTCATAGTAGCGTAGTTCTTTGTTTTCTAAGCGAGATGCGCCAGCGCATCCGTCATAGGTCACATAGAGATCGCGACCGCTATGTGATCTATGTAGATTCGCCTGCGAATCCCTTTCCAAATCCTAACCTGCTATGAATCTATGTGGTAAGCGCCGCAGGCATTGATTATCTTTATCACGTGATCAAAGAAGCTGTTGTCCTGGCCGGTGGATTCGGAACGCGTTTGCGTCCTGTGATTTCCGATTTGCCCAAACCGCTCGCTCCGGTAAACGGAAAACCATTTCTGCATTACGTTTTTCAGCATTTGAAAAAACACGGATTGCAACATGTGGTGCTTTCGGTTGGATACATGCACGAGAAAATTCAGGAGCATTTCGGGAATGAATATCTCGGCATGAACGTGAGCTATGCGATCGAACAGGAAGCACTCGGAACCGGTGGCGGAATCCGTCTCGGAATGGAATTGTGTAAGGACGCGCACGTGCTTGTGATGAACGGAGATACATTTTACGAAGTTCCGCTCACGGATATGTTCGACAAACACATGGGTGGTGCAGCAGATGCAACACTTGCGATGCGTAAAGTTGAAGATGGTTCGCGGTACGGAACATTGCAGCTCGAAGGATCGCGCATTACGGCGTTTCGCGAGAAATCACCGGAGCATACAGGTTCACAACTAATTAACGGTGGAGTTTACGCAATGCGTCGCAAAAGCTTCATGAGCATAACGCAGCCGAAAGAAAAATTCTCGATTGAGTACGACTATTTCGGAAAGTATGCGTCTGATATGTTGATGCACGGATACAATTGTGACGCGTATTTCATTGACATTGGAGTTCCTGAAGATTATGCGCGTGCGCAGGTGGAACTTCGATAAGATCCGCTTATAATGCTGCCCAGCCGTAACCTCCACGCAGCGGCATGACCACCGAAAAATTCAGGTAACCACCTTCCATTCCTTGGGAATCCAGGTTGGCTTTATCAATGCAATACCTGTAGTTTACCGACCAGATCATCCCGAACAGAAAACCTTCATGAAGAATTCCTGCTTCCGGTAGCAACAGCTGATGCCGGTTTCCTCCGCTGATGACATTCGATGTGTGAAATCCGGCGTGAACGCCCCACGAATCTATAATGTAGTAAAGCGATCCCCCCGTATTCAATCTGAATAACCCGTTCTCTCCCGGTGCATGAAAAATATAGCCAACGTTCACCGACGGACCTACAACCAGACGATGATCCAGTTTCGGAGAATAGTGATTCACAATCAGACCATATACATAACCCGCTTCGATGCTCCGGTATTGCTTTCCAAATGTGGGGCCAGCAGTAATTCCGTGAAAACCGGGCCACCCTTCCAGCCACAATCGTTCCGCCGATGCGAATGCCGGAATAATGATTAACGAAGTGAACAGAATCAACTTTTTCATCATAGCAAAATTGACACTTCAAGTTACGTCATTTTTACCTGATCTGTTCCGGCCAGAGCCGTACACTTCGGATTAATTACGTAATTTTATTTCACTGTGATCAATCGCTTTTCATTCGGCATTTACGCAATATGCATTTCTGCAATACTGATCTCAGGATCGTGCAAACCAGATGAAGCGAAACCACCAACGTTGAACTTCAAAGTTGATGCAACACATACATCCACAGATATTTCAGTTACACCCGGAACAACAATTACTGTTGGTGTGATCTGTGATCAGGGAGATGATCCGCTGAAACTGATTTACTCAGAAGTTGCATACGATGGCGCCAACGTTGATTCCCTCTACTCGCGACTGGAAGTTCCCTCGGGAAATGCGCATTACGAACTGGATTTCACATTCACCACACGTAACCAGGTTGGAACAGAGCGCTGGACTTTCAATGTGAATGATAAAGATGGTCGACTCACGGAGCGTGAGATCAGGATCATTTGCCAATAAAACCTTCAAGGTTTTATTGTGGCTCACATGCGACGTAGATAAAACCTTGAAGGTTTTAATGATCGCGGGCTGGTTTGTTTTTTTAGGAATATGCGACCTCTCTGAGGTCGTTACAAAACCGATTCCAGAGGAATCGCATATTCCTAAAAAAAACAATCGCCCCACCCACAAAAAGCAAAGCGCGACACTGCAAGTGTCGCGCTTTGCTTTTGTAACGATATCGTGTTAGTCAAAAAACGCCTGAACGCCGATCATGAAATCAGGATTATAACCAACTGTTACCTTAGGTTCTCCTGCAGAATCATATCCCGGATAAATATCCAGAACACGTAAGCGGATATCGAATGCAGCGTGATCAGAGAAGAACCATGCGATGCCTGTTCCTGCGTAGCTACGCAATCCGGTAGTAGACGATTTGAAATCGTAATCTGCTGTTGACCCGGTTTTGTATTCAGTAGTATAATGCGATCCGGAATACTGGTAACCGATGTTGCCAAAGAAATACGGACGCCATGTTTTTTCCGGATCGCGCGTATAGAAACGGAAACCGGGAGCTACCCACATAGTGAGGGTCTGACTTTTATCGATAGTCAAAGAATCTTCAATTTTTGAATTATTCATTCCAAAACCGAAATCCGTTCCCAGTGCAAAGCTGTTGCCGACGAACCAGTAAACTTCGGGCCCAAGGTTGAAGTAGTTATATGTGCCGTCGTCTGAGCTAAGATCGAAATGAAGATTGCCAGTACCGCCAACGGAACGCCAACCTTTATCAGTTGGATGTTGTGCGAAAGCAGAAACGGAAATTGAAATTGCTGCGAAGAGGAGAATTCGTTTCATAAAGGAGAGAGTTTGGTCTTGACTAAAGATAGTATTCCAAAAGCGGATTTCCAAGATCGTTGTTGCCTGCGGCGCTCTACACGGAGGCGCGGCGAAACGGAGAAAAAAAATTACAAAACCCACGAGAAAACGGCGCGTGCATAGTGATAGCCCATTCACCAAACCTGTTTTTGACTGAGCTTAGAGATCGCTTCAGCGATCCTCCGTGTCTCGTGGGAATTTTTAGAAAACAGCGGGCTCCGTTTCGCCGTGCCTCCGTGTAGAGCGCCGCAGGCATGTCCAAACTTCTCTGCTGATCTAAAGCGGTATATTCCCGTGCTTCTTCCGAGGCAATTTAGCAGCCTTGTTCTTCAGCATTTCGAATGCGGCAATGAGTTTCGCGCGTGTGTCTTCCGGAACAATTACTTCATCAATAAATCCGCGTTCGGCTGCACGATATGGATTCGCGAAGGTTTCCATGTACTCCTGTTCTTTCTCTTTCAGTTTTGCAACAGGATCTTTAGCTGCGGAAATTTCATTCTTGAAAATAATTTCTGCGGCACCTTTTGCACCCATCACCGCGATTTCCGCAGTAGGCCATGCGTAGTTCATGTCGGCGCCGATGTGTTTTGAATTCATTACATCATACGCGCCTCCATACGCTTTACGCGTGATGACCGTAACGCGGGGTACAGTTGCTTCGCAGAATGCATAGAGCAGTTTCGCTCCGTTGGTGATGATCGCATTCCACTCCTGATCAGTTCCCGGAAGGAATCCCGGAACATCTTCAAATACGAGCAATGGAATATTGAATGAATCGCAGAAGCGAACGAATCGCGCTGCTTTGGTCGACGAATGAATATCAAGTACGCCTGCAAGAACCGCGGGCTGATTCGCAACAATGCCGATACTTCTTCCGGCAAGTCGCGCAAAACCTACAACGATATTTTCCGCGAAGTGCTTATGAACTTCCTGAAATGAATTCGCGTCGATAACTTCTGAAATTACTTCACGTATGTCGTACGGCTGATTTGGATTCGCCGGGATGATTGAATTCAATGCAGGGCGTTTCTCATTCGCTTCTTCGTATGCGAGCATAGGCGCCGTCTCTTCGCAATTCTGTGGCATGTAAGAAACGAGCTGACGGATATTACGGATGCATTCGATTTCGTTGGCACATGCAAAATGCGTAACCCCCGATTTTGTAGCGTGTGTCATTGCACCGCCGAGCTGTTCGCTGGTCACTTCTTCGTGCGTTACGGTCTTTACTACGTTCGGACCCGTAACAAACATGTAAGAAGTATTTTCTACCATGAGAATGAAATCGGTGATCGCGGGAGAATAAACTGCTCCACCTGCGCATGGTCCCATGATTGCAGAAATCTGTGGGATTACACCTGATGCAATTGTATTGCGGTAAAAAATATCTGCGTATCCGCCGAGAGAAACAACACCTTCCTGGATACGTGCTCCACCTGAATCGTTCAATCCGATAATCGGTGCGCCGTTCTTCATTGCAAGATCCATCACCTTGCAGATTTTCTCTGCGTGTGTTTCAGAAAGCGATCCGCCGAATACAGTAAAGTCTTGTGAGAAAACGTAAACGAGTCGTCCGTCAATTTTTCCGTAACCGGTTACTACACCATCGCCGAGGTATTTTTCATTCTCCAGACCGAAATCTGTTGAGCGGTGTGCAACCAGCATTCCGATTTCTTCGAAGCTTCCTTCATCCAGCAAAAAATGCAGACGTTCACGCGCGGTGAGTTTGCCTTTTTTGTGTTGAGAATCGATTCGCTTCTGGCCACCGCCTAATTGGGCTTCGGCTATTTTATCGCGGAGTAAATTGAGCTTCTTTTCCATAGGAATTCGGGTGGAACGAAGATAGGGATTTGTCACTTCGAGCGCAGTCGAGAAGCCGACAAATACGAGCTGTCATCGCGATTGTTGAGTTCTCTCCCGATCGCTATCGGGATACGCTCGAACTGACAATCGCCGCGACTGCCTACTACTTCACCAACGCGTAAAACTTCGCATCGTGGTATTCTCCACTTCTGAAATACGCTTTCTTCCAATAACCTTCGTATTCGAATCCACACTTTTTCAATACAGCTTCTGATTCGAGATTGAATGAATATACCGGTGCTTCGATCCGTTGCAATTTCCGTGTGGTGAATCCATATTCACAGATTGCCTTTACGGCCTCAGTCATGATTCCTTTTCCGCGATATGCTGTAGCGAGCCAGTAACCAATTTCATCGCGGTGTGCTAATCCGGCAACACTGTTCTTGCCATGGAAACCACAACCGCCAATACATTCTCCAGCGGAATTCCGGATGTTGAAGTGAATCGGGTGACCGAAAGTTTCTTCGTGAGTTTTGCAAAGTGCCAGAAAAAACATTCCGTCTTTCTCTGAATAATCCGCAGGCAACATCAACGTGCGCGCGAAAATGTATGGATCGTTCAGGTGTTTGATGAACGCAGGAATATCGGCCTCGGTGGGAGGAGACATGAAAAATCCGTTGGAGAGGGCGAGGCGCATTGATGTGAAGGTCTGAATTATTTTCCGGAGAACAAGACACGGACAACAATGCCAAACGAACAACAATGTTCAATGTTCAACAAAAAAAATCCCTCAGCCCGTTGTACCGGGAAGAGGGACTCCTCGAGGATGTGAAAAAAGTTGGGAGTTAGGAGTTGGGAGACGGGAGAAGAGTGTTGTACTCCCGTCTCCCAACTCCGATCTCCGAACTACTTAAAAATCGAGTGAGATTCCTGCAGTGAACGGATACACACGTGGCCCTTTGTTCTCTTCAAACAGTTGCGTCAATGAATATGATCCGAAGATGCAGAAGCTACCGTAACCGATGCGTCCGATAAGATCAATCTTGAACGGATTCACATTGTAATCGTCCTTGATTTTACGCTTGTACGTGCGACCATCGAATTCGTATTTCTGCTTCACTTTGTTTTTGAAAATGTTGTAGCCAGCTTGTGCACCAACTGCAATGTGGAATGACTTTCCGGCGTCTTCATTGTTCGTGTTGAATTCGAGGAAGAGCGGAATGTTTGCGTAACAAACATTCAGTCTGTTCTTGGTGTAGTCGAGCGAATCAAGAACGGAAGAAGTATAATCAAGATTCGGCTGAAGCGTATATGAACCTCTGAAGTTGTAGTGATACCACGTCAAACCTATACCCGTTCCAAGATTCAGATTGTTGCGGTAGATGTGAATATTCTTCTGCCAAATGTTCCACCCGAATACATACGACTTCACATAATTCAGGTTCATTGCTTCGAGTCCTGTCGGCATAGCAAATTTGTTGTCGTACGTCATAAGACCGTTGATACCCAAATCCATTCCATCCCAGAATTCGAAATCGCTATCCGATTTTCTATTCTCGCGCTTTGAACGCTCAGAAGGATCATGTGAAATATCGATGTGACGTCCGCCAATTTCGAGTTTAGTAGTATCGCTTGCACCAGAACCTGATTTGGTATCTATCGAAGAAGAACCGGATGCTTCAACCGTACGATCCGTTGCATCGCCATAGATAAGAATATCAGATGCGCCTGAAGATTTTGCCGTTACTTTCTGCGATGCCATAACACTTGCACTGGCAGCACCACTAGTTGTAGCGTTTACTGTTTGCGCGTCAAGGCAACCGGCGCGTAAATCAGACGCGCCTGAAAGTTCTACCGACAAACGGGTTGCAGTTCCACAAAGGTGAAGTGAACTTGCACCGGAAAGATCAACGCTTGCTGCTGTTGCAGTAACACTGAGGTCGAGTTGTGAACCTCCAGAACCTTCAATGCGGATAGAATCTGTAATAAATGTTCCAACACCTGTAAGTGAAGTTGGTCCACCAAGATCAATTTTTTTCAGATCGCTGATCGTGATCTTCACTTTCACCGGACCGCTTTTCGAATGGCCATCCTGTCCGAGAACAAGAATTCCATCTTTCACTTCAGTGGTGACTGATTTTGTTGCGTCTGCTTCGCCTTCAAGAACAACGCTACATGGAGAACCCGATTTCACTTCGATCTCGACAAGTGCCGAAGAACTGATCCCGGTGAACGCATCTACTGCGCGGGTTTCTGTTGTTTGCGCCCAAACCATTGCCGGCAGGATTGCGAAGAAGGTAAAAACGATGTTTTTCATAATACAACTTTTGGCTTGCAGGAATAAGACGGCCTGCCCCGGATGATAGTTACTCTACAAGTGGCAATATACTACAAACTCTTGAAATTCAACCAGATAGAATACGTTCCATCGTAGCCTCCCTGAGCATTATCGAAGCTCATTGCCTGGAATTGTTCTGTGATTGACAGCTTAATTTCCGGATTGAGAGTGGCTACATTCAGCACTTCCACCGAACCGTTTTCAGCGATCGAAAATACAACGAATACGCGTGCATTTTCATCATTGTT
>CAYUTR010000223.1:0-8464 GCA_964447465.1 uncultured Chryseobacterium sp. | reverse complement strand
GTGGAACAAATCGAAATGGGTTTTAATCCCTTGGTTTTTCCTCCTGACAAATACCAGATGCTGGATGTGCAGATCGCAATGGTAGAACATTTCCTCTATGGCGTGTGTACGTTAAAAGGACATAAACACATTAACAAACTTAAAGAAATAAACGAGGAGGAGTAAAATAATTTCCGTTCCAATCCGACTCACCAACAGACCATAAATACCAACCGATCAAATTCCAGTTTATGAAACTGCCTTACGGTTCACGAATTCAAAACAGAAAATACAAACGTATGAGTACAACAGTAAAGACATGGATGCTAAGTGCGGTTATGATTGTCCTCGGCGGATCGCTTTTCGCCCAGCAGGCCGACACCGCTTCTTACACTTTCTCACTGAAACAATCTGTGGATTTCGCTCTGGAAAACAGCACTGCAATTAAATCTGCAGAGTATGACCAGATGCAGGCGAAAGACAAAACCCAGGAAGTAATGGGTATCGCCTTGCCGCAGGTCAATGCCAGTTTCCAGGTGCAGGATTTCATTGAGATTCCAACTTCATTAATTCCAGCGGAAATTTTCGGTGGCCCTCCCGGACAATTCATCGCGGTACAGTTCGGTACTCAATACAACACATCCGCTACGCTCTCTGCAACACAGTTGCTGTTCAACGGAACATGGCTGTACGGAGTGAAAGGCGCACAGGTCTACCAGGATTTAGCCGTGAAAAATGTAGCGCGTACACGTATCGAAACTGCGAGTGAAGTAACCAAAGCATATTACACTGCAATGGTGAATCAGGAACGTAAAACTTTGCTCACGGCTAATCTTGAGCGCCTGAAAAAAATCAAGGACGATACGAAGGCGCTTCTCGATCAGGGTTTTGTAGAGCAGATCGATCTTGATCGCATCACGGTTACTTATAATAATCTTGTGACAGAAGCGAACAACATTCAACGTCTCCTCGATCTTTCGCTTGTTCTGCTCAAGTATCAGATGGGAATGGATCAGTCAGCTACCATTGTTCTCAGTGATAAACTCGCTGATGTGACCTTCCAGCCTTCTACTTTTCAAACCGGAAAATACGATTACAGCAATCGCATCGAATATCAACTGATGGAGCAAAACCTTGCCGGTCGCACAATTATGTGGAAAGCAGAACGCATCGGTTATCTCCCAACGATTGCTTTCTTCGCAACAGCATCTGCTCAACGTCAAAGCAACAAATTCGATATTTTCGGAAGAAATCGTTGGTACCCTGTTGCAATTATCGGTCTGCAGGTGAGCGTTCCCATTTTCGATGGGTTGCAAAGACACAATCGTATTCAGTCGGCGCATGTCGGCATCCTGAAAGCAGAAAACGATTTGCTGATGATGCAGCGTTCAATTGATCTGCAGCAGGCAATTGCGAAAGTGACGCTCGAGAATTCTGCGGCAACACTCGGAGCTCAAAAAGCAAACATGGATCTGGCGCAAAACATTTTTGACGTCGCGCAGAAAAAATACGACGCAGGTGTTGGTTCCAATATCGAAATCATCAATGCGCAAACGTCGTTGAAAGAATCGCAGACAAACTACTTCAATGCTCTTTACTCTGCTGTAATCGCGAAAGTTGATTACGATAAAGCAATGGGCAACTTCCACTAAACTCACACACCACGATAAAAATTCAGTTTATGACAAAAGTACTGACGCTGATCATCACTGCCGCTCTCTTCGCTTCCTGCGGTGGAGGCGAGGAAAACAAAAAAGACCAGTTGAAAGCCAAGCAGGAGGAAATGGAAAAGCTCCGCGCTGAGATTGCACAACTTACGCTTGACATTGCGAAAGAAGAAGGTGCAACTGCAACGGCAGGAAAACCGGTTAAGCTGCAAATCGTTGCGCTTGATACGTTTGAACATTCCATCGACATCCAGGGAAGAGTAGATGCTGAGGAAAGTGTTTCGATCAGTCCGCAGATGCCGGGACTCGTGAAGCGCGTTAATGTACACGCCGGAGATAAAGTTGTAGCCGGACAGGTTCTTGCAGAACTTGATGCTGATGCGATGGGACAGCAACTTTCCGCATTGAAAACACAACGTGATCTTGCGAAGCAGATGTTTGATCGCCAGAAAAATCTCTGGGATCAGAAAATCGGAACAGAGATGCAGTACCTGCAAACAAAAGCGCAGTACGAAGGAGCGGAAAGCCAGGTTTCCGCACTTGCTGAACAGATCAGTATGTCGCGACTTACTGCTCCAATCAGTGGCGTAATAGACGCGGTGAATATGAAAGCAGGAGAAATGGCGAGTCCCGGTTTTTCAAACATCACCATCGTGAACACGAACAATCTTCGCGTGAAAGGTGAAGTGGCGGAAGCGCATATCGCGAAAGTAAAAACAGGAAGCACCGTAAGTGTACACCTTCCGGATGCAGGAAAAACAATTGCTACAAAAGTTACTTACGCAGGCAGAATGATCAACAACATGAACCGGACGTTCAGCGTAGAAGTTGTTCTCGCACCGAATGAAGAGCACGTGGTGCCGAACATGATTGCAGTGATGAAGATCAATGATTACCGTAACGATGCAGCAATCATTGTTCCGCTTTCAATTATTCAGCAGAATGCAAACGGAACAAACTACGTTTTTGTTGCAGTGCAGAAAGACAAAGATCTCGTTGCAGAGAAGCGAGAGGTATCTTATACGTGGACGTACAACGGAAATGCGGAAATCACAAGCGGATTACAGGCTGGAGACCAGCTGATCGTCGAAGGCGCGAATGAACTGAATCCGGGTGATGTAATATCCCCTTTAAAATAACTGTTGATTTATGTTAGATAAAATCAAAGAATTCAAACCCACATCGTGGGCGATTGACAATAAGACCACCACATTCATTTTATTGGTGTTCCTGTCGTTTGCCGGATACCTGTACTACGAGAAGCTTCCGAAGGAAAGTTTTCCGGAAGTAAAAGTTCCGACGATCTACATTACCACTGTATATGCAGGAACATCTCCGACTGATATGGAGAACCTCGTTGCAAAGCCGCTCGAAAAGCAGATCAAAGGAATTTCAGGAGTTAAGAAAGTAACCAGCAATTCCATACAGGATTTCTGCAACATCATCGTAGAGTTTAATACAGATGTTGAAGTTGCTGTTGCACTCCAAAAAGTAAAAGATGCCGTTGATAAAGCGAAAACTGATCTGCCTGAAAAACTCACTGCTGGTCCGAACGCACAGGAAATAAATTTCTCTGAATTCCCGATCATGTTCGTGAATGTGGCAGGTTCGGACTTAAAAAAACTGAAAGAACATTCGGAAGATATCAAGGACCGCGTTGAGTCGATGAAGGAAATCACACGGGTCGATATGGTCGGCGCGCTCGATCGTGAAATCCAGGTGAATGTTGACATGTACAAATTGCAATCACTGCAACTCACGCTGGGTGATATTTCCCGTGCCATTCAGTTCGAGAACATGACCATTTCCGGTGGAACTGTTACCACCGACGGAATGAAACGTACGATCGCGGTTAAAAAGGAATTCAAGTCTACTGAGGAAATGGAAAACATGGTCATCGGATCACAAGCCGGTGCGCAGGTTTACCTGAAAGATGTTGCCGATGTTGATGACACTACGAAGGAGAAAGAAAGTTACGCTCGTCTCGATGGAAAGGATGTAATCACGCTTAACATCATCAAACGTCCCGGTGAAAACCTCGTTGACGCATCCGATAAGATTTACGCAATCATCGGTGAAATGAAAGCGTCAGGAGAAATTCCTTCTGATATCACCGTTACGATTACCGGTGACCAATCCGAACAAACACGTGTTACGCTTCACGATCTGATCAACACGATCATCATCGGATTCGTGCTTGTACTGATCGTACTCATGTTCTTCATGGGCGCCACGAATGCATTCTTCGTCGCGTTGTCAGTTCCGCTATCAATGGCGGTTGCATTCATCGTACTCGATAGTATCGGCTACACAATGAACATGATCGTACTCTTCGCCTTCCTGCTTGCATTGGGAATTGTGGTGGATGATGCAATCGTGGTAATTGAAAACACACACCGCATCTTCCTCGAGAATCAGGGAATCGGAATTGTCCGCGCCGCCAAGCTGGCCGCCGGTGAAGTTTTTCTTCCTGTCTTGTCGGGAACTCTCACAACACTCGCGCCATTTATTCCGCTGGCATTCTGGGATGGTATCATCGGCCAGTTCATGGTCTACCTTCCCGTCACGCTGATTATAACCTTATTGGCGTCGTTGTTCGTAGCGTACATTTTCAATCCTGTTTTCGCAGCGAGTTTCATGCGTCACTACGATTCCAAATCGGCGCAGAATAACACCTGGCCTTCGTGGCTGAAGCGCTTCGTGATTTTCGCAAGCGTATTCGCAGTCCTTTGTTACATCCCCGGAAATTTCTTCCTTGGCAATCTTACACTTTTCCTTGTAGTCGCTGTAATTTTCCACCACTACGTTTTACGTCGCGCTATTTTCGCATTTCAGGAAAAACTCTGGCCACGTGTTCGCGAATGGTATGGACGTAAACTGGTTTGGGCCTTAAAGCACCCCGTACTTGTTTTGGTGTCAATGGTGGGACTTTTCTTCCTGTCGATCGTTGGCATCGCAATCCGTTCACCAAAAGTTGATTTCTTCCCGAGCGGAGAGCCGAATTTCATTTACACGTATATCGAAATGCCGGTTGGTACCGATCAGAAAAAGACGAATGCCATTGCACTGGAAGTGGAAGATCGCATCAATAAGCTGATCGCCGGTGATACTGATATTGTGAATTCAATCATCGCCAACGTTGCTGTTGGTGCCGGCGATCCGAATCAGCCGGATGCGTCTGTTCAGCCGCACAAAGCAAAAGTTTCTGTTGCGTTTGTTTCATTTGCAAACCGTAACGGAAAATCGACGCGTGCAATCCTTGAACGCATCCAGGCTTCCATTGCTGCAAATCCGATTCCTGATGTTTCCATCATCGTAGAACAGGAACAAGGCGGTCCACCGGTTGGAAAACCGATCAGTATTGAAATCACCGGCGATAAGCTGGAATCATTGACGTTAACTGCAGATGCACTCAAGTTGTATCTCGACAGCATCGACATCATGGGCGTTGAAAAACTCAAGAGCGATGTTGCTTCCAGTAAACCGGAAATTGTGTTCGATATTGATCGTGAACGCGCCAACCGGGAAGGAATTTCTACCGGACAGATCGGATCGGAATTGCGTAATGCCGTTTTCGGTTCAGAAGCTTCGAAGTTCCGCGATGAGAATGATGAGTACCCGATCATGGTTCGCTACCAACAGGATCAGCGACAGGATCTGAACGCCCTGAACAACCTGAAGTTTACCTACCGTGATATGAACATGGGCGGATTGATCCGCAACGTACCACTCTCCTCTTTCGCCGATATTTATTACGGCAAGAGTTACGGCGGTGTGAAACGTAAAGCACAGAAGCGAATCATCACGCTCGAGTCGAATGTACTTTCAGGTTACAATCCTAATGAAGTTGCAGCCAACATCCAGCTGCAGGTTGATATCTGGAAACTCACGCACAAAGTTCCGGGCGTTGAAATCAAAATGGGCGGACAAGCTGAAGAGCAAGCAGCAACTGCTTCCTTCCTTGGATGGGCGTTGATGACCGCAATCGGATTGATCGTTGTGATTCTCGTAACTCAATTCAACTCGGTTGGAAAACCATTGATTATCCTGAGTGAAATTCTCTTCAGCGTAATCGGCGTGTTCCTTGGACTCGCAATTTTCGGTGGAAACATTTCCATCATCATGACCGGTGTAGGAATTGTTGCACTCGCAGGAATTGTAGTGCGAAACGGGATTCTTATTGTAGAATTCACGGAAATCCTGAAAGAACGTGGTATGAATTCGTATGATGCAATTATCGAAGCCGGTAAAACACGTATGACGCCGGTATTGCTTACAGCCACTGCAACTATCCTCGGATTAATTCCGCTCGCAGTAGGACTGAACATCGACTTCTATACGTTGATCGCTGAAGGAAATCCACATCTCTTCTTCGGTGGCGACAGCGTTGCATTCTGGGGTCCGCTTTCATGGACGATGATTTACGGATTGAGTTTCGCAACTATCCTCACGTTGATCGTACTTCCGGTGATGTATATGCTTTCTGATAAAGCAGGAAAACGTTTGCGAAGATTACTCGGAAGCGCGAAAACAGAAGATCATCACGCTGAAGAAAACGATAAAGAAGAAGCAGTAAGTAACTAATGTCAAGGGCGGAATATATTTCCGCCCTTACTTTTTATAACCCAATGAAATCAGTCTGGATATTCAATTGTGTCATCAACGCACCGCTCGACGATGTGAGGAAGAAATTCTTTGATGTCCACGAAGGAGAATTTTCAGAACTGGCATCACCACTTCTCGTTGCAGGAAAAGGTGCGGTGAAAATTACCTTCGACAAAGTGATTTACACAATCACTTTTTCTGATGGTCATCTCGAATACATCAGTATTGAACCAGACGAAAACAAAATGTCGGTGCAAGGAGAATGGTGGTATCGCGGCGAATATACTCTAACATCAAACGGTGATGCAACAAATGTTCAACTTGAAGTTTTCAATCTTGCCGACCAGGAATGGATGGTTTCACTGATGAATATTGGTGCAAAGCGGAAACATGAGATTGCGTTTCAGTCACTCTGCAGGATGGCTGAGCGCATGATCGCTTAATGCATATTGTCACTTCGAGCGCATCCCGATAGCAATCGGGATGCGCTCGAAGTGACAAAATCGTCACCCAAAACACACTTTTGTGCTTCATTATCGAATCCATAACATATTCCTTCGAAAACCGGTTGAATTACGGCTAGACAAAACCTAGTCACCATTGGGAAAAGCAAGGAGTTCTGCTCATTTCTGGGTAATATTGCATTGGCAAATTAAGCCCAAAAGGTGCTGACCCTAACTTACCGTATCTTATTGCTACAGTTGGCTTTAGCCCTCTGTAATTGCCTTCACGGGCAGGCCGTTCCTTACACGTGGGAATGGGCGGAAGAAGCGTACACGCTCAACTCAGAGTTTGCTCAGGATGTAGCAGTGGATCCGATAAATGGAGATGTAATTGTTACAGGAGAATTCACTGGTGATATCAGTGCATTTTACGGACCTCAGTTTGTCGGCGCACAAGGTGGCGGGTTCGTTGCACGATACAATTCCTCCGGCGCACTTCTCTGGGCTTTCAAAATTGGAGATAACGATAACGACCGATGCAAAGGTGTTGCAATTGATGCATCCGGAAATATTTACATCACCGGTTACCTCACAATAAATTGCGACTTCAAGGGAAATTCTCCCTCGTCAGTAATTCTATCATCTGTAGGAGGCAGTGATGCATTCATTGCAAAATATGATCAGGCCGGAATGTTGCAATGGGTAAAAAGCGGCGGCGGTTCCAGTGATGATGAAGGATTAGCGGTAGCAGTAAATGGGAACCGCGTTTACATTTCAGGATATTATCACAACGCCGCAACGTTCGGGGCACTGAGCACGAATTCAGGTATCAATCAGGACAATATTTTACTTGTAGCCTACGATGCAACTACTGGTAGTGAATTGTGGCTGGCCGATGCGGGATGCAACAGCGATGGTTATGGACATGATGTTGTAGCTGATGTGAACACAGTTTACATCACCGGAACATACAAGGGAAGTTTCACTTTGTATGATGCCTCAGGATCACTTGTTGCAAGTCCACCGTTTGCAGGAAACGAAGAAGGTTTTGTTGCCGCATTCTCATCGACGGGAACTTTTGGTTGGCTGTCTTTGGTTTCTGGTTCCGGATCAGAAAATTCCAACTCCCTCACTTTACTTTCCGGCGATATTTTCATTACGGGTTCAATTGACAACGCTGCAACATTTACCGGTTACGCAGCCAACCCTGTGGTTCCTTCGGCTCTGGATGATGATTTCTATGTCGCCCGTTTGAACGGAATCACAGGAGCTACTCAATGGGTAAAATGTGAAACGGGCAGCAACAATCAAACAGGCACTCAGATCGCGAGCGACGGAATGAATATTGTTGTTTGCGGAAACCTGAACACATCAATGAGCTTCGTTGGCGGACCAACCATTTCTTCAACCGGCAATGATGATCTTTTCGTTGCCCGATACAGAGCCGACGGAACATTTGATTGGGTGCAGACCGCTACAGGAGTTGATGATCAACATCCGAATGGAATTGCATGCACGACAACCGAACACGTTTTTGTGTGCGGGGCATACCAGAGTGCATCCAATTTTGGCCCGTATGCCTTGCCAGGGATAACATCAACAAACATTTTCGTTGCACGGATGTCGTGTCCGCCAATAACAATCAATTCTGTTTCTTCGGCACAAACAATTTGTGAAGGCACCGCTCCAGCTACTTTGACTGGCATACCTGCTGGCGGTAGTCCACCTTACATTTTCCTGTGGGAAGAAAGTGCGGATAACATTGCATGG
>CAYUTR010000222.1:0-8574 GCA_964447465.1 uncultured Chryseobacterium sp. | reverse complement strand
GGCGGATTTTACGGATGGGCAAACTGCGAAGGTTTTTACAACAACAGTTCTACTACCGTAATGTGCACAACACCGGATGTTGATCCTATTGAAGATTGGGGAGCACCGGTACCCGCACTCACTGGTATACTCTTTTATAACCACACGTTAATGCCGGAGTTCGACAATCACGTAATGGTTGCGGATAACGACTATGGACGAGTGTATGACATCACGCTCGGAAATTCACCTGTGTACGATCAGTTTGTGTCACGTGTTCAGTGGACAGACATGACGACAAGCGGTGGTTTAACTACGATCATGCAAGGTCCTGAAGGTTGCGTTTATGCAATGAAAGGTGGCTACACAACCAATGGCCAGGTCTATCGTGTTTGTCCAACGGGCATGGGCACACAGGAAGTTGCAACAAGCAATTTCTATCTCGGACAGAATTATCCGAATCCGTTCACAGGAACAAGTACGATCACATACAAAATGCAGACGTCTGCGAGCGCAACAATCACTTTGTACGATGTACTTGGTCGTCCTGTTGCTGTTCTTGCAGACGGAATGCAAATGGCAGGTGATCACACGTTGACCATCAATGCAGATGCACTTGGACTTACTTCAGGTGTTTACTTCTGCAGCATGGTGAGCGGAGGAATGACGCAGAGCACTACTGTTACAGTAGAATAGTCGCGAGACGAATAAGTATTGAAGGAAAAGAGTCGTCCTGACTGATTCACGTCAGGACGACTCTTTTTTATTTCCTATTCAACGATTATTTACTCCCGACTCCCCTCTCCCAACTCCCAACTCTGCGTAACTTTGCATCGTGTCAGAAATCACCCCATACAACTCCACCACCGATAAGAAAGAACAGGTTGCGGAGATGTTCGATCACATCGCTCCCAAATACGATCTTCTCAATCAGGTTTTATCACTCGGCATTCACAAAGGCTGGAGACGTAAAACGGTGAAGAAACTTCTTGCATTGAAACCACGCGTTGTAATGGACGTTGCAACCGGCACTGGAGATCTTGCGATTGAAGTTGTGAAACAATTGTCGCCCGAGAAAGTTGTGGGCGTCGACATTTCCGAGGGAATGATGAAGTTTGGTCGTGAGAAAGTGAAAGCAAAGAATCTCGACAAGATCATTTCATTCGAGCTTGGCGATTCAGAAAATCTTCCCTTCGCCGAAAATTCATTCGATGCAATCACCGTAGGATTTGGCGTACGCAACTTTGCGCATCTCGAAATCGGAATGAAAGGAATGTTCCGTGTGCTGAAGCCAGGTGGAATGCTTGTAGTACTTGAGTTCTCAAAGCCGCACAAGTTTCCGATGAAACAGCTTACTGCGTTTTATTATCGCTTCATTCTTCCTTTAGTTGGCCGAATGGTTTCGAGCGATAAACGCGCCTACTCCTATCTTCCTGAGTCGATAAAAGCCTTTCCTGAAGGACCACAATTCCTCGAAGTGATGAAATCAACCGGATTCAAAGAGGTAAAGTGGCAGCCGTTGACATTCGGAGTCGCATCAATTTACGTGGGCATCAAGTAGAATTGACCCGTTGACTGCCTACTGACCAACTGCCTACTGCCTACTTTATTTGATGTCAGCTGGCAACCTTTAACGTTTGGAGTCGCCTCTATCTATGTAGGACGGAAATAGTCCGCCTTCGACTACGCTCAGTCTGACAAGAACCTTGAATCACGATTTGTCATACTGAGCGTAGCCGAAGGATGACGAACATCGGCTCAGCTTATCAGCAATAAACTATCTTTACCCCCGTTAAATTAATATCATGAAACTGATCAGAATCTGTTTAATTCTCGCCTGCCTTGCAACCGCTACGGTGCCAGCATTCGCCCAAAACGATAACGGTCCTAAAAACCTCAGAGCTTATTACAATGAGCCGTGGAATTTCGGTTTCTTCCTTGGTATCAACCGTACGAATTTTGTAATCACTCCGGTGAATGACATTGGTGCGGTTGCAGGAGATTCTCTCAAGACTATTTTATCCAATTCACACACCGGTTTCGACCTCGGAATTGTGGCTGAAAAACGATTGATGGAATATGCAACATTGCGTTTCACTCCGGAGATCGCATTCGGATCGCGCAGCGTTGAATATCACTTCGCAGGCACTGATACCTTTGATATTGTAAAGCAAGTCGAATCGACATGGCTCAATTTTCCATTGTGTCTGAAGGTTCGTTCAAAGCGACTCGGCAACATCGCTGCGTACATGATCGGCGGTGGACGTTTCACGATTGATCTTGCCTCTCAGAAAGATTCGCGCAACACTGTACCGGGACAGGAAATTATCAAACTATACAACAACGATTTCGGTTTTGAAGCCGGCGCCGGTCTCGACTTTTTCCTTCCGTATTTCAAATTCGGAATAGAATTGCGTGCGGGACTTGGAATGCGCAACCTTCTTGTTCCCGATAACACCATCTATTCGAACTCCATCGACCGGTTGCGATCGAAGGTGATTCTCATTTCTCTCACTTTCGAAGGTTAAGCTGAGATGATACGCCAGGTTCAACTGGTTCTCTCTCCTTACGATGCCGCTTCAGACAGCCTGATCCGTGGTATTGCAGCCGAAGAACTGAACATTTCTCAGGACAGAATCTCCGGATTCAAAGTAAAGAAGCGTTCTGTTGATGCGCGTTCGCGTCGCATTCGTGTGAATCTTTCACTCGAAGTTTTCATTGACGAACCGGTTTCAGAAATCAAAATGATCTGGGAACCGCACGACGTCTCTCAGAAAGAATCGGTGATCGTGATTGGTGCAGGTCCTGCGGGATTATTTGCCGCACTGCGATTGATAGAACTCGGCAAGAAACCAATCATACTTGAACGCGGAAAAGATGTTCGTCGCAGAAGAAGAGATTTAGCTGCAATCAGCAAACTGCATCTGATTAATCCCGATTCGAATTATTGTTTCGGTGAAGGCGGTGCAGGAACATACTCCGACGGAAAATTGTACACGCGTTCTAACAAGCGTGGCAACGTTCAGGAAATTCTCGAGCTGTTTGTTGCGCATGGAGCCGATGAAAATATTTTGTCGGAAGCGCATCCACATATCGGAACAAATAAGTTGCCGGAAATAATTGTGGCGATGCGGGAGAATATTATCCGATCTGGCGGCGAGGTACATTTCGACACTCGTGTTGTTGATTTCACAGTAGCAGACAACAAAATTACTTCTGTCCGAGCACTTGTCGCCTTCGACTCCGCTCAGTCTGACAAGGATCTCATTGAGGAACCATTGTCAGACCGAGCGGAGTCGAGGGTTGACGAACGAGAATTTGAAGCGAGTAACGTGATTCTTGCAACAGGTCATTCTTCCCGCGATATTTTCGAATTACTCCACACCAAAAATATTAAGATCGAAGCAAAACCCTTTGCGATGGGCGTGCGCGCCGAACATCCGCAAGCGCTGATTGATTCATTGCAATATCACTGCAGCATCGACGACACAGATGCAACGCGGGAATATCTTCCGGCTGCATCGTATTCACTCGTGCATCAGGTCGACGGTAAAGGAGTTTACTCGTTCTGCATGTGTCCCGGTGGAATTATCGCACCGTGTGCAACAGCACAGGAAGAAGTGGTGACGAATGGTTGGTCGCCATCAAAGCGTAACAATCCGTTTGCAAATTCAGGACTTGTGGTTGCGGTTGATCCCGCCGAACTCACACAGTATGCACAGCATGGACCGTTTGCTGGATTGCGTTACCAGCAAGATCTCGAGAAGATGGCGTGGGTTGCAGGAGGAAAAACGCAGGCAGCACCAGCGCAGGGAATCGAAGATTTTGTGAAAGGAAAATTATCTTCGAAACTTCCGGAGTGTTCGTATCAGCCTGGAACAACATCAGCTCCGTTGCACGAACTACTTCCCTACTCTATCGGAAAACGATTGCAGGAAGGACTGAAAGTTTTCGGACAAAAAATGCCGGGCTATGTTTCGAACGAAGCGTTGATTGTCGGTGTAGAGTCGAGAACATCATCACCTATCCGCATTCCGCGCGATCATGAGAAACTGCATCATCCGCAAATCACGAATCTTTATCCGTGTGGTGAAGGTGCGGGTTACGCCGGAGGGATTGTGAGTGCGGCGATTGATGGCCGTAAGTGCGCCGAGGCGATTGCAGCCCAATAGTTCCAACCAAATTTTACCACATAGATTTTGTTGCTGTGCGTTGTTTTCTAAAGGCGCGGCAAGCCGCTTGCCACATAGGACAGATAGGGACGAGCCAAGTTCCGAAGAGCTAAGCACGTCCCTATGTGAACTATGTGGGGGTTTCGCTTTTCGCGAAACCACTTCAGAAAACAACGAACTTCTAATTTTCCTATGTGGTAAAAAATAGCATTAGGATAAAAAGAAGATCCCCGTGTGCCCTAACACGAGGATCTCAAATATGACCTGGAAAAACGCTACATAAAACCAGGCCGGTTAACTGTGCGGAGCGGTAACTACGCGATCAGTTGTATTATAGTGTCAGCTCGTTCGCCAACATTGTTATCCTTGAGTGCTGATGTACTTCACTAATTCATCAGAGCTGCTGGAGAATGCAAACGCATCGTGCACTAGATAGAAATTCTGTTTATCTGCTACCCGACTGTAAGCGTACTTCGCAATCTGCAGCTTCGTACTTTCGAAGCTCATCATGTCCATCAGTTCTTTAACTTGTCGCGCTGTCATTCTATTACTTTGCAAAGCCTGTGCCGCAATTGTGAGCTTAGAACTTTCGAATCCCTTTGCAGCAATAGTCGCTTTCAGTGCATCAAAATCGGCTTGTGCCATTCCCAATGGTAACTGCGGAATCCATCCACCGTTGTTTCCATGACCACTGTTGCAACAGGCATTCATACATCCACCGTTGTTTCCATAACCACCATTTCCATTACCCCAGTTAGACAGAAGCGAGACAATTGAAGTGATGTTCAGAATTCCTGCGCCTCCGCTTATAGCTGATACACGCGCATCGGCCGGAACGTTCACATAACCGTCATAAATCTGTTCCATCGGCGCACTCATTCTTCCCGGTACCAATATTCCCTGGCGTTGAATCTTCACGCGATGATAACCTGCATCAAGATTTGTTATGTTGAACGTAGAAGAAGGCGTCCCGAAATAAAAATTGTCGACTGTAACTACAAACTTTGATTGATCAGCAGAACTGATGTTGAGTTCGGAATTTACTGCGCGTACTGAAATACAGAGTGCAAGTGCAGCGATAAGAGTAAAGGTTGTCTTGGTTTTCATATAGGTATCCTCCCTTCTTGAGCTGTCCGGACTATCCGGGTTGAGACTTAGAGTTTAGGTTTATGCATAGTACATTTCAATCGGTATGCCAAAAACCAAAAAGTAGTAGAACAACCCTGAATTCGCGAATAAGTGGCGGAATAATGCTTGCAAGCGGCAGCTTCGGAGGGATGATTCGATGATCCGGTGATTCAATGATTCGATCACTAACTGGTTAGTAACAATTAACTTTGTAACGATGGCCGTAATCCAACTTGAAACTAAAATCAAAGCTTCAGCAAAAACCTGTTTCGATCTTGCGCGCAGTGCAGATGCTCATCAGCAATCACTCGAACACACAAAAGAAAAAGTTGTTGCAGGAAGATCCACCGGATTGTTCGAACTCAATGAAGTTGTTACGTGGGAAGCGAATCACTTTGGAATCCGTCAGCACTTAACCGTGAAGATTACGAAGATGGTTCCTTATAGTATGTTTGAGGATGTGATGGTGAAAGGCGCGTTCAAAAAGATGGAGCACCAACACTATTTTGAAGAGCAGGGCGACTATACTATTATGAAGGATGTGTTTTCGTATGAAGTGCCGGCGTGGATTTTCGGGAGGATGTTTGATGCGGTGGTGTTGAAGCCATACATGACGAAACTTTTAATGAGTAGAAATGCTCACCTCAAGATTCAGGCAGAGAAAGCGACTAGTGTTTGAAGAATGGAATAGAAGTGCTGCTATTCTCCGATACGCATCGCACAAAATAACTTCCCACTGCAAGTTGTGAAACATCAACAATGACAATTCCCGATGTTGTTGGGCTCCGCGAAATCACTACACGACCAAAGACATCAACGACTTCGATAGATGTCGATTTGTTCTTCGAATCAGATATCAATGTGATTTCATTCTCCGCCGGATTCGGATAGAGCGACCAGATTACGGAATCTGTAATTTCTGTAAAACCAATGGAGCATGAATCAACTGTGATTTGTGAAGTGACGATTGATGAACAACCCCAAATGTCGGATCCTGTGACGGTGTAAACCTGGTTTGCAATTGGCCAAACGTAATTATTGATTGCAGTAGTGCTGATCATATTCACTGGTGGCGCCCAGAAACAGAAAGCGGCTCCGTTCACCTGAAGCAATAAAGTATCGAACAAACAAAGAATAGCAGAATTCGGACTTACAGTAACAACAGGCGGTGAATGCTGCACCACCGATTGAGTTGCAGACGAAATACATCCTTCCGAATTTGTTGCATACACCGTGTACGTTGTTGATGTGTTCGGCAAGGCAAATGGATTTGACACGAATGAACTGAACAACGAATTACTCGGCGTCCATGAATACGACACAAATCCAGGTGATGCGTTGAGTTGCACAGTATCTACTCCGCAAGAATGAACGTTGCCGGTTGTTTGCACACTCGCACCTCCACAGTACCGTACTGTAAACCCAATATTCAAATTGAAAGAAGATTGATCATAACTCTGCTCACTAGTACCGCTTACGACAAATCCCGCACCGAGTGGTTCAATTCTGCAGGGAACATCCGGTTGCATCGTCCCAACAAAACTTGAATCAGTAATCACTCCCGCCGGATTGATAAAGTAATTGTAGTAGTCGCCATCACCAGAAGTCCTGTATCCGCTCACTGCTACATAACCACTTGCAGTACTAACAGCAACCGAAGACGCGCGTGTGCTGATGTTACTGTGTTCTTTAGGCATGAGCTCCCACAATAAAACTCCTGAGGCGCCAATCGCAGCAACATACATTTCATCATTGCTTGGTGCAGGTGGACGAACATATCCCGCCAGATAAATCACCGTATCCAGTGCATCCATGTCAGTTGGTTTTTCGACCTGATTTCCACCACCCGCTGTCAATACTTGATTCCATATTGGTACACCTGTAGTATCAAAGCAAACCATTAGAATATCCAATCCTGTTGCCGGACCTGCAGAAGTAATACCTGATGTTACAATTTTACCATCAGGAAGAAACGAGAGATAAGTTCCCCTGTCTCCGTGAACACCTACACTCGTCCAGAAGTTAAACCAATTCACATTTCCCGCTGTATCTAAACACGCCAATCCTACATCTTCATTAGTAGTTGCATTGGATGCGCCCATGGTGATGAAGATACGCGTGCCGAATTGACTTACTTCTCCGGGACTATATCCGTTCACTCCGTTTCCATCAAAATTCCGACACCACACTATGCCGCCGGTTGAAGAATACTTATTCAACAAAATGTGATTGCCAGACAAAGAATCCAAACCTCCACCCGAAACATAAGCGAAGCCCGCAGAGTCGACATGCAAATCGAATGGATTGCCCATTGTTCTTGCCGGACCGATATAGTTTGTCGCCCAGAGCAAATTACCAGACGCATCGAACTTCACAAGTTTGCTGTCCTGACCACTCGTTGGCGAATTGGAGTACAACACAAGAACGAAAACATTTCCTGTCGGGTCTGTTTCAATATCAATAGGATACATCTGGCCCACCAGTGTGTCCTGATAGATTGCCTCCCACAGCAATACGCCAAATTCATTTCGTTTTGAAACAAAAAGATCGTCGTTCGTGTTTGCTGCAAAGTATACGTTGTCGGAACCATCGACATTCATCATCGGATTCGTGCAGTCGCCTTCTAATTCATCAAACTGCTCATGCTGTATTATACTTCCCGCATAAGAATGTGCAAGTACCAATCCATCCTCCAAACCAATTGTATCGTACTCCACTCCAAAAGTCAGAATCCGATTTTCCTGAAGCAGTACGTCTGCCGAAAAATCAAATTCGTTCCAAACCACGTTTCCATCATAGGTATCAATCCAGTCGAACAGACCTACTGGCGTAATACGCAGAAGAGTAGCATCATAATCGAGAGAGCCGACATCAATTCCGCCGGAGAGGTAGACATAACCCGAGTCGTCAATCACTAGATCTGACATCTGATCATCACCATTATTGGAGGAAGGAACATACTGATAAATCCAGACAAGTTGTCCTGATGTTGTAACCTTTGCGGCACTCAGGTCACCTGCATTACGGTAAAGACCAGCAATAATATCGTGATTATTATCAAATGCCATTTCAGTTACTGATTCGGCCGTCATCGTGTCGATTGCCCACAACATTCCTCCTTGAAAATCATACTTTCTTATTGTGCAACCGGGATTATTACTTCCTCCTCCTCCAACATATACGCCTGTTGAATCAGTCAACAAACTTTCGAATTGATCAGTCCAGCTGGTTCCATCATAGGTATCCATCCAATTCACAGTTAAAGAGGGATAACTGTAGGAAATGATTATTCCGT
>CAYUTR010000221.1:0-8739 GCA_964447465.1 uncultured Chryseobacterium sp. | reverse complement strand
CAGTCTCGGCATTGTAACGGTTCAACCACAAATGATCCTGTCCGCGATTTACAACCGCGATGTAAACCCATTTGTTGTCTGGACTCCATGCAATGTTTGTGAGGTACTGTTCAACAGGTTCACCTGTTTTAAGGAAAACAGTTTTCGCCGTTTCAGTATTGTAAACTCCAATTGTTACCTGGTGACTTTTTCCACCGGCCATGGGATAACGAATCATTCTTACAGTAGCAGGTAGCGATCCGATTTCCATAATCGGATATTCAGTCACCATCGTTTCATCCATGCGCGCAAACGCAAGCGACTTTCCGGAAGGCGACCAGAACGTTCCTTTGTAAATTCCGAACTCTTCACGGTGATATGACTTTCCGTTTACGATCCCGGGATTCAGATCGTTCGTAACCTGCGACGATTGTCCACCTTTCATCACGAAAAGATTGTTGTTCACTGTGAACGCTGTGTTACCGCTTACTTCCGACTTGTCGTGATTTTCTGCACCTCCAGGAAACAACAGGCGCTTCACTGCTGTGAGTGTTTTCGATTTAACGTTGTAGGTTACCGTGTGCGCTTCAGCTTCGTAATAAAATTTATCAGCATCGATCCAGTGAATCGAAGGAAAATATTTCTCTGGTCCCAATGCAGTTATTTGTGCCTGCTGAATTTTTGAGTTCAGATCCACCAATGTAACAAGCACATTTATTTTGCTTCCACTACCGGAAGAAGAAACCAGTTCTTCACCAACACCAAGCGTGCGGACCCATGAATAGCTATTTGTACCGGCAATCCACTGCAGATCGAGCAGGTTGCTTGGCGACAACCGAACGCGGTTCATAACCACTTCGTCAAGTGTCAGATTTTTCTGTGCGCAAACTGTGATGAACAGGAATGCAGCGATTAGTACAGCGATGTTCTTCTTCATAATAATTTAGAGCGAAATAATTCCTTCGATTTCTGAGGCTTGTTTGTATACGTTGATCACCGCTTCAGCGTCAAGCATTACTACACGAGCGGTAAGTGAGGTGTATTTTCCATTGGTGGAAGGTTGCAGTTTGATGTCGGCATCATCTTCGAAAAGACCTTCAACAAGCGCGATTTTGTGGTTATCAGAAGGCACAATAAACTTAAACATGTAAATCTGTGGCCAAGGATTACCGGCATTCAGCTTTGCACGCAGTTCGTCGTAATTGAATTCAGCCATTGGCGGCAAAGTTAACAATGTTCCCCGTTTCCAGTTTCCTGTTCTGAAAACCGTGTTTGTCCTAAACAATGAACTACGAACTCAGAACAACAGGAAACGGGAAACAGGGAACCGGAAACTAGTCTCCGAGGCCGTCAAGTTTCCTGCGATCGCGTTTGGTTGGCCTTCCTTTCCCTGTATAAAAGAACGGACGTTCATATTGTTTCTCAGCCTTCTGTCTCTCGTATTCTTCCGGTGGCGTTAGGTCTTCGCAGAAATTCGCGACAAGTTTCGCCGATACTCTTGATTTTGGAAAATCGATCACTTTCAGCGTCCGTGTGATGGTGCCGCTTCGAAATGTAATCGTGTCACTCACTTTTAGTTCTTTCGCAGCCTTCACGGCGTCGCCATTCAGCTTTACTTTTCCGCCACGCACAGCTTCTGCCGAATCGCCCCGCGTCTTAAACAGGCGTATCGACCACAGCCACTTATCTATACGGTGAGATTCACTCATGACTGCTAATTTACCGAAAGTGATCTAATCTGTATCTTCGCAGGTATGATTGCGTACAACCCAAAAGACTGGATCAAGCTCATCCTTTCGTTTCACAAGAGCGATACAACGCGTATGTTGCTTCCGGCACTTGGGGGAATGGCGACCGTTACCACAGGATTGGTCTATCTCCAGCGAAACTATTGGCATTGGGAATATGACAGCACTATTGCCGTTCACTCGCTGTTGGGATTTGTGATTTCACTTATGCTGGTTTTCCGCACGAATACCGCGTACGATCGCTGGTGGGAAGGACGGAAGTTATGGGGAGGATTTGTTAACCACTCCAGGAGTTTTAGTATGAAACTGGGAGCCTTTGTGCCGAAAGAAGAAACACAACGTGCACAAGCCTTGCTGATTAATTATTTCTACGCGTGTAAGGATCACTTGCGTAGGGAAATGTCAACGAAAGGATGGGTGGAAATACCCCGATCCGAACTGAGCAAGTATACCGATGCTTCCCATATTCCCAATGCGCTGCTTGCAGATCTCATGAAGGAATTGAACGAGATGAATAAACGCGGATTGCTCAGTGATATTCAGTTGCTGATGCTCAATGATGAAATCCGATCCATGGCAGAAAATTTGGGTGCATGTGAACGTATACGCAGTACGCCCATTCCATATTCGTATAGCATGTTCATCAAGAAGATGATTTTCTTCTATACGATTACCATTCCGTTTGGAGTAATGACAGAGTACGGGTATTGGACAGTGTTGATCACGTGCTTTATATTCTACGCGTTTGCGAGTCTCGAATTACTGGCGGAAGAAATTGAAGATCCATTCGGTAAGGAAGCAAACGATCTGCCGACGGATGAGATCGCAGGCAAAATCAAGTCCAACACCAAGGAGATTTTCGAATATGAATGATTTCGTTTCCGGAGCTATCATCGATCACGAGCACTACGGTAAAGGAAAAATTACCGAAGAACATCCCTTGTTCTGGGTGATTGATTTCGGCAAGCGTGGCACGATGGAGGTTTCGAAACGAAAAGAAGAACTACTCACTTTGATTGCCGCTCCCGGCGAAGAAAATTCACAATATCCTTTTACGATGGACGAACTAGAAAAAACACTCCGGAAAATTCTCGAAGAATACAACGGAGGCGGAAACGTAGAACTCGCCGGCAAATGGCAGGGCGGAAACATGATCATGGAACCGGGCGACACTTCACTGAAGTCGAAAGAAGTTTCCATTGAATCTTTCTTTCACAAGATTGTGATGCTCCGCGATCGCCTGCGTGTGATGGAACAGAAAATCAACGCGCATCCTAAACTCACCGACGAAGACAAAGTAGAGATGCAGCAATACATCACGCGTATCTATGGAAGTCTGACTACCTTCAACGTGTTGTTCCAGGATAAAGACGATCATTTCGTTGGTGATAAGACTACCTGATGTAATGTTGTCACAATTATGAGCGAAGGAAACGGTTCGGTGTATGCAGATGTCACAAAGAAATACCTAAAAGGAAAAATTCCGTTTAGAGTGTGGATGTTGTCGGCATTTCTGGGCGCTTCACTTACTATCATCGATAATCTTGCGCAACATCATGCAGTTCTCGAGGGATTCTTCTCGACATTCTTTTGGAATGCGGTAATCACAATTCCCATTTTTATCGTGCAGGCCCATTTTGTTGCACGCGGTCTGCAGAGAAATCCGCATAATGCAAAGCGGACGCTTATTATTTGTCTGCTACTTTCTTGGACAATAACAGGATTGATAATAGGATGGGTTCTTGCTTTAAGTTTTGAAAATGGGGTCACTTCGGATTTGTGGTCGCTACTCTGCAACTGGGTAGTTGTGATGCTCAGTTGGTGGGCTTTGTCGCTATGGATGTTTAAGCTGAACAAATAATTTCGGCGTAATGAGCGCAGAGGATATAGGAACCAAGTATGTTAGATGGGCCCGCCAAACAGCGATCATTACGTTTCTGCTGGGGACTGCTATTTTCCTGTTGTATCTTATAACGGGTAGTTACTACTTCCTCTTTCTCGGATATGCATATATCGCATTTGCGGCGTTGGTGAACCTTGCTGTCGCAGCTATTACAACGATCCGTGCTATCCGGACGCGTGACTGGGAATTATTCAAAAACACCCTCCTGATCTTTCTTAATGTTCCCGTGATGTTCTTATATGTATTCATCACATTTTTTCTGCTGAACACCGCTCGTATTGGATTTACAAACGGAACGAAATTTGAAATGACTGATCTTGTGCTATCGGGTTGCGAAGAAGTTTCGATAAATGAGCTTCAGCCGGGAGAAACTGAAATTGTGTGGATTGATATTCCGCACGACTGCACAATCAATCTGAGTTACATGATGCAAGGCGACACAATTGAGATAAACGTTTCCGGCTACATGACAACAGGAATGGGTGGACCGTACGATTTCACGATCAATGGAAGCGAAGAGCAGGATTCGTGGTTTTATTGATCTGCAGGACTGTGCAAATTACTTCAGCCCAAACTTCTCCGTCGCCATCTCCTCAATCGCTTTTCCGATAGAAAGACAAGCTGTCGCAGCAGGTGAGGGCGCATTCAACACGTGAATCGCATTGTTCTTGTGTTCGATCTTGAAATCGTCGAGCATATTTCCTTCCGGAGAAAGTGCCATTGCTCGAACACCACTTCTTGAAGCAACAATATCTTCTGATTGCAGAGTAGGAATAAGCGTGCGCAGGCGTTTCAGGAAATATCGTTTCGAAAATGCGCCGCGATATTCATCGAGACCAAACTTCATATTCTTCGCAAAGAATTTCCATGTGCCCCAATATGTAAACGCTTCCCATGTATCACGGAAGCTGAAAGAAGTTCTTCCGTAACCTTCGCGTTTGAATACAAACACTGCATTCGGTCCGCACTCTACACCACCGTGTACCATTCTTGTGAAGTGCACGCCGAGGAATGGATATTTCGGATTCGGAACAGGATAGACCAGATTCTTCACCTTTTTCATTCCCATTTCAGTGAGATCATAATAGTCGCCACGGAAACCAAGGATTGTCGCATCCGATTTCGTTCCTTCTTTTTTAGCAATGCGATCGCTTTGCAATCCGGCGCAAGTCACGATATATTTCGCAGTGAACGTTCCGTTATTCGTAATGATGTCGGTTACGTTGCCTTTATGATCAAATGATTGTGCTTCCGTCTTTGTGAAGACTTTGCTTCCCGGAAAATTCTTCTCGAGTAATTCACCGAGCTTACGCGTTACACCTGGAAAATCGATAATGCCTGTACAGCCGACCCATATTCCGGCGATGCCTTCCACGAACGGCTCAATTTCCTTGATACGTTTTGCATCGATGAGCTCAATGTCTTCAACACCGTTTGCCTTTCCGTTGTTGTAAACCTTGTTCATATGCTCCAGTTCACTTTCGTGAGTAGCAACAATGATTTTTCCGCAAATGTCGTGCGCGATGTTATGCTCTTTTGCAAACGCCACCAATTCACGGCGACCTTCCACACACAACTTTGCTTTGTAAGATCCTGGTTTGTAATAAATCCCTGAGTGAATCACTCCCGAATTATGTCCGGTCTGATGTGGAGAAAGAATCTCTTCTTTTTCGAGTACAGCAACTTTGAGGTGCGGATAACGTGTGTTGATTTTATACGCAGCAGCTAATCCTACACATCCGCCACCAACAACTACAACGTCGAAAGAATGATTTTGAGCGCTCACAAAAATGATTTCCACAAAGATACTAAACAGACGGAGGCGGGAGACGATTTTGTCAGTTCGAGCGTAGTCGAGAACTTAACAAAATCGAGGTAGGGTCGCGGTTGTTGACTTCTCGACTGCGCTCGAAGTGACAACCACAATCTAGTACCTAATGATTATTGCCTGGCCACTGGTTAGGTTGCTGTTGTTGCTGCTGGATAGCACGACTTCTTTCTTCACTGCGCATTGCGGCATATCCTTTCAGAAAAACCACTAGGCCTCCAAAGAAATAGATGGATGAAATGCCATAGCGCCCCAGAGAGCGTCTGGCCCATTTGATAATGCTAATCTTGCGGATAGAGTAGGGCATATCAACTACTTCCCATAGCGCAAAAAATCCCAGTCCGATGAGCATCGCAGCTATGCCGAAAATCATTACATGTTTTGGTTTTATCCGTGAGAGCATGGGATAAAGTTAATAGTTCACCGTTAAGTAGTTCATGGTTCACCGTTCAATTTGTCAGTGAATGGTCAAATATGCAGGAATATATTTCCCAAACCGTAACTGTGAACGGTCGAACATTCGAACTGTGAACTAACTTTGCGGGATGTTACAAAACGATCTTATTCTTCGTGCTGCACGTGGTGAAAAAACGGAACGGACTCCTGTGTGGCTTATGCGACAGGCCGGTCGCGTTTTACCCGAGTATCGTGAAGTGCGTGCGAAGATGGGCGGATTCATTGAGCTGGTGAAGACACCTGAGTTTGCTGCGGAAGTAACAGTTCAACCTGTAGATATTCTTGGTGTAGATGCCGCGATAATTTTCTCTGACATACTTGTCATTCCTGAAGCGATGGGTCTTCCCTACAAAATGGTGGAAGCAAAAGGTCCGTGGTTTGAAGAGACGATCAAAACGGAAGCCGATATCAACAAACTTCGTGTTGCAAATGGCGACGATGATCTTTCGTATGTGTGCGATGCATTGAAACTCACGAAAGCGGCATTGGGTGGAAGAGTTCCACTCATCGGTTTTGCTGGCGCACCGTGGACATTGCTTGCGTACATGGTTGAAGGAAGCGGCTCGAAAACATTTTCTCAGGCGAAAAAGTTTCTTTACACCGAACCGCGTCTTGCGCATATGTTGCTGGAGAAAATCACAGAAAGCGTAATTCACTATCTCAAAGCGCAAGTAAAATCGGGTGCCGACATGCTGCAGATTTTTGATTCATGGGCTGGTGTTCTTTCTCCACAACAATACCGCGAGTTTGCGTTGCCGTACATCGCACGCATTTGTGATGAAATTCATTCACTCGTTCCGGTTACAGTTTTTGCAAAAGATGCATTCTTCGTTCGGGAAGATCTTGGCAAACTAAAATGCAATACAATCGGTCTGGATTGGACAATGGATATTGCGGAATCACGCGCGTTAATTGGAAGCGAAAAAACATTGCAGGGAAATGCTGATCCGTGTTTACTGTACGCCGACTTCGACACGATCAAATCGGAAACAGAAAAAATGTTGCGTGCATTCGGACCGCATCGTCACATCGCGAATCTTGGACACGGACTTTATCCTGATCTGGAGAAAGAGAAGGTGAAATTCTTTGTTGACACTGTGAAGAATTTTCGTCAGAGCTAATTAGTAAGCCACTAATTTTCCACTTGATTCTTCTCTCTGCGCTGTGCGTATCGTGTACAGATACATTCCGCCCGGAAAGCCGCTTGCCGAAATGAGATGTCCATCCGTAATCCCCGAATGATATACTGATTTTCCTGTAAGATCAAATATTTCTATTTCTGCATGCTGCTCGTTCGGTCCGTGAATAATCCATGAGTTTGTCTGAACGTCGCTCACTGCTGTCCACGGGTCCGGATGATGTTCAGTATAGGAAGCCGACGTAATAATGTTTGTGCAAGAAATATATTGCTGGTAGTTAAGCGGACTAAGTGAAACCATTGGAGTGTCAATCAGCAATGAGTCAGGGCCCACGGAATGGTAAAGCAAAATCGGAGCCGGAGGATTGATAAAAGTCGTTTGAGGAGTGTACCAAATCGGATTGCACATTCCATATCCCTGAGAAGTTAAACGTCCCACCGGAATTCTCTGACCTCCACCAGTCATAAAGAAATCCCCTTGAGCCAAAACCGTAAGACTGTAAATACCCTGTGCTCCATTGTTTCCATAGACGCTGTCGCTGAACGAATGCGTCCATAGAAATTGTCCATTGTGATCTACACCCATCAGAACTGCACGGGGTCTGATCGTATCGAGAGGATTCGGAATGGATCCACCAAGAATGAAAGTACTGTCGCTCTGTTGTGCGATAGTGGTCAGCGAAAGCGAATTCGAAAATTGATATTTACTCGCCCACAATAAAGTTCCGCTCGTGTCGAACTCCGCCATTCCGCAGGTGCCCCAATTGATGCTCGATGATGGAAGCGTATACTGAATACCGATCGCAAAACCATTGTATGTTTTACACAGAGCGGTGCAATTATTTTTTGTGCCCGGAATGGAATATTCCTTTCGCCAAAGCATATTTCCGGCAGTATCCATTTTGGCAACGAAAATGTCACGTTCAGTACTGGAGGTTATTGTTGTGCCACTTAAAAAAATATTTCTATCATTGTCAGTCAATTCAAAATGTGAAAATAGAAATGGCTTGCCCGCCGAAGTCTCGAGGTAGTTTTGATGCCACAAGATTGTTCCGTCTTTACGGAATCGTGTGAGTTGTGCACCAGGATTGAAACCGTTAGCTATCATAATAAATCCGGAGTCGGGCATTGGTTCTATTCCAGTATGCTGGGTATTAGCTGTTGTACTGTAGTGGTAACTCCAGAGTAAGTTACCACCGGAATCCAGTTTGAACATATAGGTAGATGCAGGTGGCGGAGTTCCAACCAAGAAAATCAGGCTACCATCCACCATCTCCTCGACCTCTTGAAATCCCACACCACCACCGAAACTCGTTTGATATTGCCAAAGTATTTGTCCTTGGGGATCAATTTTCATTACGAATAGATTAAACCAGGTACCGGCACAAATGAAATTTCCATCGCTCAACTGCTTCGATAGTAAGCCACCCGGCGTTGAATAATCACCATAGAAGGTATTCTGCGCGAAATGAATGTTATGAAGTATCAGGATCGCAGATAAAGTAAGCAGGTATCTCCGCATACACTAAATATAGGAAATCTCTGGAAGTTGCGATTTCCGCAAATTGACCTTCTTCATATTTGCAGTATGTGCCATCGATCACCAAAACTTTTGCTCATTTTTCAACCCCTCTTGACCAGTTGGTTTCGTGTTATACCTTTGGCCGAAACAATTCACACTCTATGA
>CAYUTR010000220.1:0-8741 GCA_964447465.1 uncultured Chryseobacterium sp. | reverse complement strand
GAGCACAGGAAGTGTCAAGATGGATAATTATTCCGGTTCAGAAAATATTACCGGACAGATTGATTACTTCAGGATGCCAGCGCTTGACATGACGAGCGCGACTTCAGGAACTGTTTTGCAGTTCAACGTTGCTTATGCCAAATACGATGCCTCATCAAACGATCGGCTTCAGGTGCGCGTGTCTATTGATTGCGGTATGACATGGTCAACAATTTACGACAAAGCAGGAACTACGCTCTCCACTGCTCCGATTGCAACGGCAGCATTCACACCTACTGCTACGCAATGGAGACAGGACACTGCAAGCCTGACTCCGTACATCGGGCAACCGGAAGTGCGACTCATGTTTGTTTTCACCAGCAATTGGGGTAACAACGTGTTTGTGGATGATATCAATATTCTGAACACGACCGGAGTTGAAGAAACGACATCGGAATTTGCGATGAACGTTTATCCGAATCCTGGCTCAGATGCTATCACTGTGGATTTCGGAAACCAATCTGGAAATCCGGAAACGCAGCTGCACGTATTCGATGTGCTGGGCAATGAAGTTCACACGGCAACAGCAAGCGGAGCGCAACAAATCGCGATTAACACAGCGGAGTGGGCGAACGGAATGTATTTTATTCGCGCAACCCGAGGTACGAGTGTTGTGACGCGTGAGTTGGTTATTGCGCACTAGTCAGCCCTCGGTACATCTGAAATCGTGGCAAATCAAATTATGGAGACTACTCGGCCTGACAAGCTGTACGTATTGTCAGGCCGAGTAGCCACACAAATTTGCGGAGCAATTTATCAGTGAAATTTAAGGCGTACCGAGGGCTGACTACTGCAGCGTCATCGACGTCTCTCCAATAATCGCGTTATCACACACGATCTCGATGCGATATGTTCCTGGTAGGAATTCGTTATCCGGATTTGGTTTCTCAACGTACATGAGTACGCTCATCGCCTGGTTCTGGTAATCGATACTTTTCTTCGCAGCGAAGAAGCCGGAATTTCCGCCACCCCATGTGAACTGGTGATCGGGATCTTCTGCTTTCGTAAGTTCACGTCCGTCCGGAGTCATTACACGGAGATAAACTGTGTGCGCACCTGTTTTTGTAAGATCGTTATCTGCGATATCAAAAGAGATCTTCAGCTTGTCGGCTTTGCTCGCTTTGTTCGTTTCGGTTTCTTTCTTTCCGCCGCGGGTCGAATTCACACCGGATGCACGTGCGTTGAGTGTTGTAAGCAAAGCTGCTTTGTCGATACGTCCTTGCAGTCCTTCTTTCTCCTTTGCAACAGTTGCGCTCTTTTCTTTTTCGTTGCCGAGTTCATTCAGCACTTCCTGCTTTTCTGCACGGAGTGTATTGTTCAATGTATTCAGTGAATCGATCGTAACAATATAACCCTGCATGATGCGACGCAGTGTTTGTGTTTCCTTCTTCAGCTTCGCGATAATTGAAGCGTCGCCTTTGTGCTTGTCGGCTTCAACGAGCAACGAGTCGATGTATGCTCGCTTCGCGGTGAGTTCTGCGTTCAGTAAGGCATCCGTAGTTTCGAGCGCATCATACTGCAGCTTCAGGTCTTCAAGGTCCGACTTCACATCGTCGCGTTCCTGGATCACCTGCGTGATGTTCGTTGTAGTTTCCACTACCTGAGCTTTGAGTCCTTTCACTTCGGTGACGAGGTAAATACACAATCCACCCATCAGGAAAATGATGAAGAGGTACATGAAGTGGAGCTTCCTGTTATCTTTCTTGTCGTTATTCTTCTGTTCGTCCATAGTACTTAGCGCGATTGTGCTATTTTAGTTCTTCTCTAACCGCGGAATGAATCCCACGGCTATCGAACATTACAAATTTAAGAAATATGATTGCCGGAAAGTTAGTTCAACTTGCTGAGGATTTCGTTGGTTTGGTGTACCCAAAGCTCTGTGTAGTTTGTAACGGTCACCTGTTGAAAACTGAACAAGGTTTCTGTTTCACGTGTGAACTGGAGCTTCCTCGAACGTACGATGAGCTTAATCCGGTGGCGAATCCCGCGAGTCGCGTGTTTTGGGGGCGTTTTCCGGTTGAAGCCGCAGCTTCGTGTTTTGTTTTTACCGGACAGGGCAAAGTTCAGGAGCTGGTCCATAACCTCAAGTATAACGGAAGGAAGGATGCAGGAATTGCGGCAGGATTTTACTACGGAAACATCCTTAAGACTATTTCACCATTTTTAACAGCCGACCTGATCATTCCGGTTCCGTTACACGAGGACAAACTTCACAAACGTGGGTACAATCAGGCGACATGCATTGCACAAGGATTGTCGGAAGCGATGAATGTTCCATACAGTGAGAAAATTCTGCTGCGACTGAAAGCAACGTCATCTCAAACCCGTAAGAGTCGCGAACAACGTTGGGAAAATGTAGGCGAGGTGTTCGCTGTTTCCGCGAAAAACAAACTCGAAGGCAAGCACATTGTTATTGTAGATGATGTAGTGACGACGGGAGCTACGATTGAAGCGTGTGTGTTGCCACTGCTGGATATTCCTGGAGTGAAGATTAGTGTGGTGTCACTCGCCGCAGCCAGGGATTAGAAAAAAGGAACGCGGATTTTTATGTTCGAGGCTTGCTAGTTCCAATCCCGGATCAGTCTGGTAGATAGAACGAGCGTGAAGTTTGATCTAATGAGATAAACTCAAACTTATCTCATAAAATCCGTTAATCAGATGAAGTATCTACCATTGTCATCCGGGAGAAACGTTTGCAAACAACGGGCATAAAAATCCGCGTTCCCCTTTGGGTTTATCTCATAAAATCCGTTAACGAAACGCTGTATTTACCGAAATCATCCGAGCGAGAGACTAGAAAACACCGGACATAAAAATCCGCGTTCCTTTACTCTCGCTATCTTTGTCTCGTAATGGCAGAAACCCTCCATATCGCCGGACAAACCAAAGCGGAAAAGTACTCATCACTTCTTCCGCAGCTGAAAGCATTGTGCGAAGGTGAACACAACCGCATTGCGAATCTTGCGAATGTGGCTGCAGCGTTGAAACAAACGTTTGGATTTTTCTGGGTTGGATTTTACATCGTTCGCGGGAATGAACTTGTGCTCGGTCCGTTTCAGGGTCCGCTTGCATGTACGCGTATTGCGTTAGGCAAAGGTGTATGCGGAACAGCATGGAAAGAAAAGATAACAGTTGTAGTTCCGGATGTTGAACAATTTCCCGGACACATTGCGTGCAGCTCGGAAAGCAAGTCGGAGATTGTAGTTCCGATTTTTGGAACACTTGGTGATGTGGTGATGGTGCTTGATGTCGATAGCGACAAGCTGAATGATTTTGATGCAGTGGATGAGAAATATCTCAAGGAGATTTGTGAGTGGGTTGGGACGTTAAATCACAGCGATGGCCAATAAAATCAGTGCGCAGTACGCAGTAAGCAGTGCGCACCCTTCGGCTCCGCTCAGGATGACTCGTTGGCTCGCATTGAGTGTTGTGTCCTTGCTGGCTGCATGCGCTCAAATTGTGACACCCGACGGTGGTCCGAAAGACATTACACCTCCGCATGTGGTGAGCTATTCACCAGATAGTGCTGCAACAAATTTCCACGGAAAGAAAATCGTCATCACGTTTGATGAATATATTACGCTGAATGATCTCAACAAGCAGCTGATCATTTCTCCGGCGGTGAAGCGCAAACCGGAAGTTACCATCCGCAAGAAAGATCTCATCATCGAGTTCAAAGATTCTCTCGAAGCTAATACAACGTACTCCATCAGTTTCGGGAAAGCAATCCGCGATATCACTGAGAGCAACACGCTGAATAACTTTCAATTTGTTTTCTCCACCGGTCCGTTCATCGATTCACTGAAGTGCAGCGGGGTAGTAGTCAATGCACAAACACTTCGCGGAGAAAAAAATGTGTTGGTGATGTTGTATCGTAATACCGGTGATTCTGTTCCATACAAAGAGAAACCGTATTACTACACGCGCACCGACGACAATGGAAATTTCATGTTGACGAATCTCGCGGCAGCGAAATATAAAATCTTCGCGCTTTCAGATGAAGGAGAAGATTATCTCTACAACTCATCGGAAGAACGCATCGCTTTTTCCGACACGCTGCTGGATTTATCAGCTGATGTTGATTCCGTTCGCCTGGTGATGTTCCGCGAGAAGTCAACGAAACAATATCTTGTGAAGGCACAACAGTTCGGGCCCGGAAGAATACAATTGATTTACAATCTTCCGATTGCAGATCCCTCAATCACAACATCGCCGGTTGCGCCAGTCAACATGACGCCGGTAGCTGAGTACACCGAGTTCAAAGACACTATCAACATCTGGCTTCCGAAAGTGGAAATGGATTCGATTGCATTTGTAGTGAAATCGGGAAGTACTGTTCTCGATACGATTCCGATGGCCTTGCAGAAGGGAAATAAAAAACCGGCGCGACAGGGGGCAACCGATCCACGTGCTTTGATTCTCACGAACAATGGTTCATCCGGGAAATTGCTGCCAGGAAATCAGTTTTCGATTTTCTCCACGAATCCAATTCTGTCACTCGACACGGGCAAAATAATTTTCCGGATGGGTGCAGACACATTGAATGAAAAAATAATCGTGTCAGCATCACGAAGACAAATACGATTTGACGCACCTTTTCCGGAAGACAGCAGCTTCAGTGTATTTATTCCGCCCGGTGCAATTATCGATGTGTACGGACAGAAGAATGATACAATCAAAGCAGGCTTTACTGTTCAGCCAGCACGCATGTTTGGAAATCTATCTGTCAAAATGCCGAATCTTGAACAAGGCCGATACCTGGTTGAAGTGGTAGATGAAAAAGATCGCGTGGTGCGTGATACGGTAATCAACGGTCCGGCCACAATTGAATTCGGAATCATGGCAGCGGGAATGTATCGCATTCGTTTAATCCGCGATGTGAATGGCGATGGACGTTGGACGCCGGGAAATTATCCGCAGAAAATTCAACCGGAGCGCGTGACGTATTATGCGACTACAATCAGAGTGAGAGCAGGATGGGATATGGATATTGAATGGATTTTGCAGTAAACTGCAAAATCAGTGCGCAGTACGCAGTTGGCAGTGCGCAGTGGCTGTCAGTTCGAGCGCAGTCGAGAACTCAACAGCAGTCTCAATCCATCTTTGTCGGCTTCTCGACTGCGCTCGAAGTGACAAAGACTATTGAATCGCGAACTCATCCGCATCAAGTCCCACCGGAAAAGATTTTCTGAACTCACGTAGATCCTGCATCGATAGTCGTGAAGAAATAATTTCTTCTGTGGAAATCATTGCGGCAGTAACCAACGCGCCTTTGAAATCATAGATTGCAGAATCTCCAGCGTGGTAAATGAAATTGCCGTCGTTACCTACGCGGTTTACTCCCACAGTGTAGCAGCTGTTTTCAATCGAGCGTGCCATCAGCAATGTTTTCCATGCGGTTGAGCGGCGCTCCGGCCAATTCGCGACGTACAGTAAAAGATCATACTCTGCTTCTGCTTTGCCTTCCACATTCGTGTAACGATTTCTGCTCCACACCGGGAAACGCAGATCGTAGCAAACCTGCAGACAGATTTTCCATCCCTTGAATTCGACAATCGTGCGTTTACTTCCTGAAGCATAATGTTTGTCCTCCTTCGCCATGCGAAATAAGTGACGCTTATCGTAGAAAACAGTTGAGCCATCAGGGTTCACCCACAGCATGCGGTTGTAAAAATTCTCACCGTCTTTCATGATGATACTTCCGGTGATGGCCACATTTTTTGATTTTGCCATTTCACGCATCCACTGGTGCGTTGGACCTTCCATGCTTTCAGCAAATTGTTCTGCACGCATGCTGAAGCCGGTAGAAAACATTTCTGGAAGCACGATCACGTCCACCGGTTCGGTGTAAGCGCGAATCTTTTCCGAAAACATATGCAGGTTTGCTTCTTTATCTTCCCAGTGAAGTGAAGATTGAATCGCAGCTACATAAAGGTCTTGTGATTTCATGCGCGATTAAATTGTAACGATGAGATAATGACCTATGATATAAGCAAACATCAGGAACACGAAAGCACCATAATCGATTTTGCGCCCGAGTTGTGGTTTGCCCTTCCGGAATGATGCATTCGACACTACGTTGAACACAATACTCATGAAGATCAATGCAAAGGTCAGATTGTGAATCTTGTCAACCACAGTGAATGAAGTGTGATCGGGCATGGATGAATCGACAATGTATTTGTTACCTACAGCAGCGAACAACGCACCTACTGCGAGACTCGTACGCGCACCGATTTCAGAACCGTCGAGGAAGAACACCATCAACGCGATGAGAAAGGCAACATACAGTCCGAGAAAAAGCTTGAGGAAAATCCGTCCGCTCTCGCGTGTGATTTTTGTTGTGAACTGTAAACGCGCATACGAACTTTCTCCCGTCAATGTTGGGTCGCCATACGTTGTAGCGTATGTTTTGACAGATGGCAGAAGTTCAAACGATTCCACTTTCCAGCCGCTGAGATCAACTGACGGATCGATTTTCGAATTTGCGGTATCGGCGATGTAAACAATTTCAGAAGTATCGCGATCGGTTTCTTCAAGTATTACATCCAGTGTTTGATCATCAAGCGGAAAACGTGAAATCTCCCAGTTCTTTTTGATCATGGCGCGACATTTCTGCACACTCCACATGTAGTCTCCTTTTTCTTCGTTGGTTCCGTATTCGAAAATCTGGCTCTCAGAATTGAAAATCTCCATGGTTTCTTTCGGATCAGTTTCTTTATTCTTGTGAACAAACCAAACCCAGAAATCGATTCCGAAATCGTTCTCCGCAAATCCCAACGAGTAAATCGAGGTGATATAAACGCCCACCATCACGGTGTCTTTCACCACGGGCGCTTCTTCTTCAGCAGTATCGGTAAGCGGAATAGTATCCTGATGCGCGTTCAGCGCGAACGAACTCAGAAATACAAAAAGTAAAAGCAGCGTGCGGGGAGAAATCATATTTCAAACGTACGGAATTTAGCCGTACCGCATCAGACTTTACACAGCACTTCTGCCGCTTTCTCCAGTGTTTCGTTCTTCTTCGCGAAACAGAACCGAAGCATGTTGTCGTAAACGGGTTTGTGGTAGAACACGGAAATCGGAATGGCTGCAACGCCGTTTTCTTTGAGCACCTTAATGGCGAAGTCGGTGTCTTTCTCTTTGGAGATGCCATTGTACTGCAATAACTGAAAATACGTGCCGGGTGCGGTAACCATAGTGAAGCGCGATCCTGTTACAAGCTTGAGGAAGTAGTCGCGTTTTTCCTGGTAAAATTGTCCGAGTTCGAG
Source organism: uncultured Chryseobacterium sp. (assembly GCA_964447465.1). Taxonomy (GTDB): domain Bacteria; phylum Bacteroidota; class Bacteroidia; order Palsa-965; family Palsa-965. The sequence continues at coordinate 1,431 of CAYUTR010000220.1, read as the reverse complement.
GTAATGATTTTTATCCTCGAGAAATTCTGCACACGCTACCTGCATCGCAGTATTGCACGAGAACACGAGGAACTGGTGAACTTTCCGGAACTCCGTCATCAACTGCTTCGGTGCGAGACAGTAACCAAGCTTCCACCCGGTTGTGTGAAAAGTTTTTCCGAAAGAAGAAATCACAAAGCTCCGCGAAGCGAGATCCGGATATTTCGTAACGCTTTCGTGTGTACGACCATCGAACAAAATGTGCTCGTATACTTCATCTGAAAGCACAATGATGTCTGAGTTTTTTGTGAGCTTCTCCAACTGGCGCATATCATCGGCACTCATCACCGCCCCTGTTGGATTATGCGGAGTATTGATGATGATCATTTTCGTGCGGTGATTGATCACCTTCTTTACTTCGTTCCAGTCGATATTGTAATTCGGCGCTTTCAGGGAAACGAAAATCGGTGTACCTCCGTTGAGTTCAATCGCAGGTTCGTAACAATCGTAAGCGGGTTCGAATATGATGACTTCGTCGCCTTCACGAATGATTGCTGCAATAGCTGTGTAGATAGCTTGAGTTGCTCCCGCAGTAACTGTGATTTCCGTTTCCGGATCGTATTTCGCTCCATAAAGCGATTCCGTTTTTTCTGCAATCACCTCACGCAGTTTCACTACACCGGGCATTGGTGCGTATTGATTGAAACCGGCTTTCATCGCTTTGGTTACGAGTTCAACAAGCTTGGGTGGACAATCAAAATCAGGAAATCCCTGTGAGAGATTTATGGCTTTGTGCTCGACCGCCAGTTTCGACATTACAGTGAAAATGGTTGTCCCCACACGTGGCAGCTTGGAGCTGATTGAACCTTTGAAATCGGGCATAAGCGTACTTGTGTTACCGACCCGAAGATAACCCAATGTGCCGATATGCCGATGTGCCAATATGCCGATTCATTGCGCCGATTTTCAATTGACAATTAATTGGTCAATAAAATTGGCATATTGGCACATCGGCATATCGGCACGTCATTTTCCTTAACTTTGGCGTCCATAATTAAAAACGTCGCGATGATAATTACAGAAAAACAAGTGGTATCGGTGAATTACCATCTCACTGTTCCCGGTGAAAACGGAGGAGCAGAAATCACCATCGAAAAAACTTCTACGGAAGATCCATTTGTATTCCTGTATGGTGCGGGACAATTGCTTCCCGATTTTGAAGCAAATCTCCAAGGAAAAAAACCTGGAGATACGTTTGATTTCCGTGTAACAGCTGCAAACGGCTATGGAGAATTTCAGGCCGATCACATCGTGAGTCTTCCGCTTGCAAATTTCCTTGATGCGTCAGGAAAACTCGATACCGAAATGATCGCGTTAGGAAAAAATGTTCCTATGGTCGACAACGAAGGTCACCGCTTGTGGGGAAAAGTAACCGAGATCGGTTTGGACAAT
>CAYUTR010000219.1:0-8799 GCA_964447465.1 uncultured Chryseobacterium sp. | reverse complement strand
AAAACTAAACCCATGAATTTACAGGAAATGACACCGCTGGTTGAGTCCAGCCTTAGCAGCCTCAACATTGATCCAATCACAAGCAGAGGCGAGAAACCCGGACATTGGAGTTACAAACACGGAACTGCTACTGTGTGGATTGACGTGTTCAGCCCGGAAGCAAATGAAGGAAAATGGTACTTCCAGGTAATGAGCCCACTATGCTCGCTACCCGACAACAGAACAATGGAGTTCTACAAGGAAGTGATGGAAATCAATTATCACTTATATGGCTCGTGGATCTGCAAGAAAGACAACTGGTTTTACGTAAACTACCTTCGTGAAACGGCTAACATTGATCAGAGTGAAGTTGATGCAACCATAGATCGTGTTGGCCACTACTGCGAAGAATTCAAACTTAAACTGGCAGCGAAGTTTGTAGATTGCTGGAGCAAGAAGGTTGCGGAAGCGACGCATTAACCATAATCAGTGCGCAGTACGCAGTTGGCAGTGCGCAGTTGGATAACACACCGCTGCTATTCTGACACAAACACGAATCGCGGAACTGATTTTCCATCTATAACAACATTTTCGGTGAACATACTGAGTGGTCGAACCCACAACGTTTGTTCACCGTTTTTTGTGGTGTCGGGATCGTATCCCGACGCTGCTAAAAGCGGGCGGTAGACCACCATCTCCTCCAGCGTTTCGCTGTGGCGCGCAATATCAATTACTTCGTAAAGCTTGGCTTTGTAGTGACGGTACGTTCCTTTCTTCATGTGTTATGGCTTGATTCGAGAACTTCGTCAAACACGCCTGCGATCTTACCAACTATATTTCGGAATGAAAACCGTTCAATGTATGCTGTGTCAGGCTTGAGCAGGTGCAACCTTTGCCGATCTGAAATAACACTATGCAGCCATTCTAAAATTCCATTTGTGTCCTGCGGTTCGAATCGCGCGAGCAGGCCGCTGGGCTCCAGCACGGAGATACAATCACACGGACCGGAAAGTGCAAGGATGGGCTTGCCTGCATTCATGTATTCGAAAGCTTTACCCGGTATGAACAGTGGTTTTCCACCAGATGTTGCGCTCTCCATGGGAAGGAACAGGACGTCGCAAGCGGAATTGCGTTCCACTGAAACAGCTTTTGAGAGGTAACCTTCTATGCTCACGAGTTCTGAAATATCAAGGTCCTTCGCTTGTCTTAGATAGAGCGGATCAATCTTACCCCACAATGTAATCTTCAACTGTAATGGTGTGATGTTGTATTTCTTTTTCAGTTCGCTTACAGCCCGGAACAGAAACGATGCCGAGCGGGTAGACGGATCGGTAACCATGTGATTGTATGTCCATATCCAGTCGCGGACTCCTCCTCCCTTCACAGGCTGTTTTTCTCCCTCGTAAAAAGCCAGAGAACCGGAATAACCAATTACAAGTGGCTTCTTAGTATCCATTGGTTATACACACAGATTTATTCACTGTTGTTAATCCCCGTTCAATGTAGAGTCGCAGGACTTCCGGAGTATTCACGATTAATCTGTCGGCTGCAGAAAATGTTTTCCGTTCAAATCGCCGACGCCCAAGCCAATGAAACTTCGACGGAAAATCCCAGGCATATGCATCCGTATACGGATCGCGTAAATCAACGACCCATTTTACTCCGGTTTTTTCCTTGAGCTTTTTACCTAATCCCATTACAGAGAAAGGTCCGGACGAAGTGTACACCAGTCGAATGTTGTGCTTACGAATCAGGCTTTCCGCCACGGGAAAAACCTTTTTCGACCAACGGGCCGACCATTCCCAGAATAACGGATAGAACAAAAACCATGCGATGCGGAAGAGTCGTAATTTAGTCAGGAGACGAATCAATCTTACCGGCTCGTAAGATGGTGTCCGTTCAATGTGAATGCCTTCCGGAATCAAATCACATAATGTCTGATCAAATTGATGTCCGCCGGCCTTTACATCCTCGGCACTTACCGTGAGCACAACCGGTTCATACCCGAACTCGCGCAGGTATTTTACCAGATTGATACTGCGATGCACACCCGGACCACCTCGAGGAGGGAATTGATAGGCAATCACGAGGATCTTCTCCATATTGTTTTGCGAATGCGCAGAGAAATTTTGCTGGACTAAAACTCCGCGGTCAGAGTCGCCAAAGGTACGCGTTTTACTCGTTTTTAGCTGTATCAGAAACCTCAGACATCGTCTTGCAAAACATCAGAACTTCCTCTGGTGAATAGGCGAATGCAAGTGGATGGATATCTTTTTTACCGTCGCCCATCAGATAAGGCCTGAAGCGTTGGGTATTCTGCATACTGCCGATCGGTCCTTTACCATTATATATAATGAGGACCTGCGTGTTGGTGTATTCACCTAAGTTGTTCACACCGGAATGCTGCGTAATTATCAATTTGCTTTGCGAACACTTCTCAAGAATGCGGGCGTTGTCGGCGGTAACACACAGCTCAATATTCCCATGCGATTCGATAGCCAACACCTGGGAAGGATGTCCACAGATATAGACCTTCTCAAAGTACGGACTCAACATATCGGCTAACGCGGGATAATCCCAAGGACCTCCGTTGTTCTTCGAAACAGCAGCGCCTTTTGTTCGTGGAAAAATACAAACACTATTCACGCGTTTTCCGCCACCGTATACCTTATCGAGACGATAACCTTTCGTGTACGGTCCCTTCATCAGCCACGTGCGATGAATAAACCAATAATAGTATTCATCATCGATTTCATAGAACGGTAATCCGCTTGAACGGACACGCACTTTCCATTCCTGAATTTCTGCTTCAACGTCCGATGGAACTACTGTTCTGTTGCAGGCCGGACTTACTTCAGAGAAAAAGTCACGTAACGGATAAAAATCATGAATGATACTTTTTCCTGATTCATCCACAAGGAAAGGTTTGTGAATTTCCATACCGCAATAATGGATCTTCACACCCTGTCGGTGCAACCACGTAAGAAAAGGTAGATTGTGCGCAAGAAAATGTCCGAACTCTCCTTTGAATGGTCCGTACCAACATTCTTTCTTCCGAAGTGTTTCTTTCAACCTTCGGTCTGCCTTCCGGCAACCCAACCATACGCGCAGGTTAAATTTCAATCGGGCAAAACCGGAATACTGCTTGCCGAAATAATGATGATCGGAATAATCAATTTTGCTCTGCATATCCCGACCCTGGTTTCCAGTTGAAGATGGTGTACTTTCTGAGATCCCGTTTCTCCAGGAAAGTCTGTGTGCTTTCTTCCGCACACTGCAAAATTATGCTTTCCAATTGAGTTGCTGAAACCGGACAGATAGCCGAAAGTGAACTTCCTTCGGCTGGAAATATTTTTATTCCTGACGGATAAAATATTGTCTTGCATCCAAGAAACAGTCTTTCAAAAAGAATTGTACTCAAAGCACCCAGGCCGATGTTGACCGCATCAAATGACCGTGATGCAGATTCTCCGGTGTCTGCGAACATATAATTCTCCGTTCCCAGATGTTCGTCGTAATACTTTTGAGCCATTGGCAGAACATCCTTCTTTTTCTCCTTCGGATGGAGAAACACAATGCACCTGAATTGTCTGTTCGCCCGCAGGAAATTTCCTACAATAGGCACGAGTTCAAATTCTGCTTCTACATCTCCAAGGTCGGAGCTCTTACCATCCATCCGTCGTACCCAACTGGCGTGCGAGTAATAACCGATAGTAAATGAAGCTGGTTTCTCCCGCATTGATTTATATACAGAAGCATATGCAGCAAATTGCTCCGGAAGCCATTTGATTATTTCACCCACGCTGATCGTTGCTTTGTATGTGGTGAGTTCATCGAGCTGACATGGACTTGTCAAGGTCACAACATCTGAAAGTAATTCCTGATTGTGAGCAGCCAATAGGTTCGGCGAAGGTATCTTATTGACCGTAACATTTTCTTTCTTGAGAAGCAGGTACAATGCATTGGCATCCGCTTCGTACGGACAGTAGAAATATACGTACTTGATTTTATGCTTCCTTACCAATCGGACCAGGGCAATTGCTTCCGTCCACTCGTCATACAGCAATGCAATATTTTTCGCGTTGCTGCTAAAAATTGACCAGAGAGCTAACCATGGCCAAAGCAGAAAATAGATCAGCGCCACAACAATACGCACTGCACCGGATACCTGAAGGTTACTGCGTTCAATAAAAAAAGAGGGTTGTTGTCCCCCGTTGAAACTAATGTGATCGAACCGGATCTGTGAAACATCGCGGTTATCCCATACGGCAACTCCATTTTCGGCGATTTCAAACTTTCTGAAACCTTTTGCATCGCGGGAAAAAACATTTCTGATTAATCGCTTCGTCACCTGGATAGGTCCAAAAGAATTGTCTGAAGTGCGAAAACTTTTTTTGTTCAGCAAACACCATCCCGCCAAACCCTGAGGATTCGTTGCAGATCTGTTTGCATTAAAAATCAATCGCAGATAAAAGAAAATGATTCCCGGCATGAGTTAACCGAGGTTATTAGTCAATCCGTCAAGTGTGCTTTGCAATACGCCTTCCTTTTCCAGGATGGTTTCCACAAACTCTCTGAAGGCTCCGTCACCACCTTTGGCTTTCGTAACAATCTTGCCAAGATTCTTCACATACTTCGGAGCATTGGCCGGTACTCCCGGCACTCCTACTGCTCTAAGCAACGAAAGATCACCAATATCATCACCGATGTAAGCCACGTCAGATAAACTGATGCCCTGCGCACGCGCGAGGTCTGATGCCACCGAAAGTTTGTCCTTCACTCCCTGAAACAATAAATCAATTTTCAGTTTAGCGGCACGACGTGATACAATTTCCGTCTGTTCTCCCGTTATGATTGCAACAGGTATGCCGAGTTTTCGAAGGAGTAGCACTCCACCACTATCTGCTGTATTGAATTTCTTCCACTCATTACCGGTCTGATCGTAGTACATTCCACCATCGGTCCAGACGCCATCAATATCGGTGATCACGAGTTTCGGTAATGCCATGTTCAGGAAATTACTGCGTAAGATTGAATTCCGCCATACGGGAAACGACGCACAGAAATATTTTGCATTCCCAGTGCTTCTTTCACTGCAACTGTTTCACCAGGAAATTGTGGATCACACAATTCGTCGAATCCAATTACTGTTCCTTTTGTTACGTGAGGTTTCAGCAACTCGAGGCATTTTTTGGTTGGCTCGTAAATATCAAAGTCGAACCAGGCAAAAGCAACAATCGTTTCCGGATGTTCTGCGAGATAGGTCTTCAGCGTTTGAGTTGCATTTCCCTTCACCAAAAAACTCTTCTTCACGTGCGATAAGGGCGATTCCTTCTCATGATAATCGAGCACCTCCTGCAAATGATTTTCATATCCTTCCGTTACGTTGAATGCGCCTTTCACAACTGAGGAATGATTCCCGTCTTTTGAATCTACCGATGGGAATCCAGCGAACGTATCAAATCCGATAATTTTTCTGCTGTGATTGTAAGGCTCCAACATTCCGCGAAGGTTAGTGAGCGTTACGAGGTTCTGACCCCAACGAACTCCGAACTCCATGATCACACCATGTACGGGAAGGAACTGCCGATACAAATCGGTCATGATCATTGTCTTGGTTAGTTCCTGTCTTTTGATGTACAGTCCAAGGTTTGACAATTGTTCGTCAGCAGGAATCGGAGAGTTTGCATACAGCTCAGAAAATCTGGCGCGACGCTCCTGCTCTTCCGCTGATGAAATGGTTTTAGTGACAATGCTCATGTTTATCCAACCAGATTAGGGTAAATTATTTCATCCGCAGGAATTTCACCCAGCGCTTTTTTGCCAATAATTGCAGAACGATTATTCCATTTGATACCATCGCCGGGCGACAACATGTGCAGATCTTCCTCTGCAATCGTTTCGCCTTTCCGGATGATACGTTTTGCAGCAACAGACCTTTCCAGTTTAACCCGTGCAGCTTCCACTGATGGGTCAATAAAGATTTCTTCCTTGCCAAAGGACATTTCCAATGCACGGATGTCGCGCACCAGGCGATTGATTCCGTCAGTACCAAGCGAGCCCGCCTGATCCGTGCCTTTCATGCGTCTGTCGAGCGTAATATGTTTCTCTATAATACGCGCACCGATCGCGCAGGCAGCAACAGCAACGGAAATCCCAATCGTATGATCAGAATAACCAATCGTGTACTGACCGTAATTTTTCTGCAGCCACGTGATGGTGTTCAGATTTACATTGGCCGGATGCGTAGGATACTGCGAAACACAATGAAGAATAGAAATCGCTGAGTGGTGTTTTGATATTGTTGCAAGCGCCGCATCCAGTTCGCGCTGACCTGCCATACCGGTCGACAGAATGATCGGAATTTTACTTTCTGCCATTGCTTCCAACAGGGGCAGATTTGTAAGATCGCGGCTTGCCACTTTAAGATAATCAGGGGGGAAAAGACGAAGCAGTGAAAGGCAGGAAGGAGCACACAGTGTTTCTACAAAATCAAGCCCCTTCGATTTTGCATACTGGTACACTTCGAAATGCTGTTCATCATTCAACTCCAGTTTTTCCCTGTGCTCCCCGTATGTTTTACCAAAGGAATGCGCGCTATCGTATGAGCGATTCATTTGTGACGCCGAAAGCTCATACTTCAGATCGCGCTTTGTGAGTTTCACCGCATTCATCGGCTTCAGGGTAAGGCCGAAAAGATTCTCCTCAATCGGACGGACTGCCGAATCTACTATCAATCGTGCAATATCGACTGAACCATTGTGGTTCTGTCCGATTTCACCGATAATATAAACTGGTTGACTCATACTTACTTTGTAAAATTCCGGATCTGTTCACGCATACTTGTCCGGGCATCAGGATCAGCTTCCACTACCTGAAGTGCATTGTTAAAGTTAGGCGTTATACCGCTGTTTGCCAAAACACCGTAAATCCGCTGCATCAAATCAAAATCCTCCACCGTGTCGATGGTAAAACGTATATCGTTACGGTTATAGATTTCCAGCGGCGCCTTAATCCACTTCACGGCAAACTGATCCGGATTACCATAAATGAAATTTGTTACATGCTCAGTGTGCAATTTATCCGCAGTCAGCCTCTGCGCTTTCTTCAGGGCATCAAGCGTTACCCATTCAGCGAACACACCGAGATGCGATTTCATTGCGGGAGTATTCTCACCTGCTTCAAAACTAATGTAGTCGGCTGTAGTGGTCATGGCGATTTCCAACAACTTCTGCAGGAGACCTTCATCCAGGAACGGATTATCGGCACAAACTCTTACTACACTTCGGAAGCCGAAGAATTCGGCGGCAGCAATAAAGCGATCCAGCACATCGGTCTCACTCCCACGGAACACCGGAACTGCATTCTCATTGGCCCAACTTTCAAGCACGTGATCAGCATCCGAATTTGAGGTAGCGAGTACAACCGGTAAACTGAAATTGTTCTGCTGAAGTTTCCGCACAATAATGTCAAGGATTGAATCATCAGTATGAAACGGGAGTAAAACTTTGCCCGGCATACGCGTTGAACCCATGCGCGCCTGAATAATGATTCCTGTTTTTGTTGTACTCATGACTGCAATATTATTTGCGGGCACTGATCAATATGACGAATGCACCCTGCTGGCGTTTCGCTGTGGCGCGCTATATCAATTACTTCGTAAAGCTTGCCTTTGTAGTGACGGTATTTTCCTTTCTTCACCGTGGTATTATTCGCTGACTACAAATCGTGTGACGCGTTGTTCTTCACCAACACCAATGCTCAGAAAATAAATTCCTGGCTTCAGCATTTCACAATTGAAGTAATGTGAACGCGCACCATTCAATGCTTCACTTATAATAACCTTTCCACTGACATCATGAATGGTGAATGATTTCATACCCTTATCGCCGCAAGAAAAATTAATTCCGGTAGTTGCCGGCGATGGATAAATGCTGACGTTGAACCCGTCTGAAAATTCGGTTCCGATTGAAGTGGCCAACATCGCCGCATAAGCGTTAATGCGTCCATGTCCATAGTATTGATCCCATCCTGCGACATCTTCAGAAGCAAGTCCAACCTGATCTTCAGCGGTATTTTCTATTGTAGCTTTTATTTGAGCAGGCGTGAGAGATGGATCTATAGACAACAACAATGCGGCCAGACCAGCTGCATGAGGACTTGCCTGAGATGTTTCTCCCCACTGGGTATAATAAAAAGTGTTGGAGTTGTGGTCGAGCCCATACATGAGATTCCCTGGCGCTACAACCGAAATGTGCGCACCATAATTGCTCCCGCTGGTCGTACTCCAGAAAAACGGCGACGTGCGCGTGTCATTCGGATCAGTAGAACCCACCGCGATTACTCCGGGAAATCCGGCAGGATAACAAACAAAAAGGCTGTCATCATTTCCCATCGATGCACAAACCGTAACATTATTATTCAACGCGTAGTCGATTGCATTCTGAAGCAGTATTGAGTTTGTAGTGCCGCCTAGCGACATGTTGAGCACATCCACACCGTTGTCTACAGCATAATACACTGCGTCTACCCACCATGTATAAAACCCGTTACCATTCGCCGACAATCCTTTCATGGTCATTAACCGGGAATTCCAATCGACACCCGCATATCCAATGCTGTTATTTCCGGTGGCGCCGATGATGCCGGTTACATTCGTACCGTGACCGAAATCATCAAACGGACTATTGTCTGTGTTTGCGAAATCCCAGCCATTCATATCATCTACAAAACCATTCGCATCATCATCAATTGAATTACCCGGGATTTCTCCTGCGTTTGTCCAAAGACGCCCGCTTACTTCAGGATGATCAAGCTTTA
>CAYUTR010000218.1:0-8810 GCA_964447465.1 uncultured Chryseobacterium sp. | reverse complement strand
TTCTGCATACGTAGCAGAAAAAAATTACATTTGGTCGCTTTGTAAATCATGGGCTGTTGAAGGTGTAAAATCAGGAATCATCTCCAATTGTATTTCACCGACGTTCATGCTTACACCTCAAAACGCAAAAGTTGACGAACGCGTGATCGAGAGTATGGTAGCCAATCACCCTGCAAAGCGATTACTTACTCCCGATGAAGTTGCAATAGCAGTCACACAATTACTGAATGCAGGACCCGAAATCAATGGAGTCAACCGTCTGGTTGATTCACAGGTTTGAGTAATAAATGTGTGTGGAAAAACTTTCGACTGAGAGTTTACTTCGCGTACAACTCAGCGACCTTATCCCAATTCACAAGGTTCCACCAGTCCTTAATGTAATTGGCGCGCACATTCTGATGCTTGAGGTAGTAGGCGTGCTCCCAGACATCCAGTCCCAATAACGGTCTGCCCTGAACTTCGGCAATGTCCATCAACGGATTATCCTGATTGGGTGTTGAAGTGAGCACGAGTTGTCCATCTTTCATCACGAGCCACGCCCAACCTGATCCGAAGCGATCCATTGCTAGTGCAGTGAATTGTTCACGGAATTTTTCGAAGCTGCCAAAACTTTGATCGATGTGTGCTGCCAGCTTTTTAGTAGCAACGTTCGGTGTAGGATTCTCAGATGCAGGTCGCATGCTGTCCCAGAAAAAAGTGTGATTCCAGTGTGCGCCGGCGTTGTTCTTGATGACGATATCCTGTTTCGATGCAGTGAACAATATTTCCTCAAGTTCAGTTCTGCCGGCAAGACTGTCGTCAGGAGTATCGACAGATGCAATTTCGGCAGTACCAATTCCCGATACTTCAGTAACCGGTGCAGCAACATTCGCTTTCGCGCGCGCTTTGTTCAGATTGTCTACGTACGCCTGGTGATGTTTTGTGTGGTGCAATTCCATGGTACGCTTGTCGATCCAAGGTTCTAAAGCGTCGTATCCGTATGGTAACTTCGGCAGAGAGAACAGGAATAAATCGCCCATCATTTTCTGTTCAAGAGCAGAAAATGATTTCGCATTCAGTACAGATTTACCGAGAACCGATATTCCGATTCCGGCTAACAAACTCTTCTGAAGAAATTCACGACGTGAAGCCATTTTGATTAGCTGATTACTAATTTCTGATTAGCTGATGAAATTATTCAAACGTTACAAGTACTTGATTTTTTTCAACCGCATTACCTTTTTTCGCGACAATCTTTTTTATGATGAGATCTGCAGGCGATTTCAGAATGTTTTCCATTTTCATTGCTTCGAGAACAATCAGCGCATCACCCTTGGAAACAGCTTGCCCTTCAGTTATACGAACATCAAGAACCAGGCCAGGCATGGGCGCTTTCATCTCGTTCACTTTCGAACTCTTAGCCGTGTCCATTCCGAGCGACTTCAGCAATTCATCATAACGATCTGTCAACGCAACTTCATAATCGCGACCGTTCACTTTCACCAGCATCGTTTTAGCTTCGAGGTCTGCATCAAGAATTTCCACGTCAAACGATTTGTTATCGCGCAGCACATGAAAATGATTTTTGCCCGCATCGTGAAGATCAATCACGGCATCCTGTCCGTTGATTGTTCCACCTGTTTTCCCCGAATCATTCAACACAATCGTGTATTCCGATTCGCCGTTGACTTTTGTTTTGTACTGTTTGTTGTTACTCATAATCAGGTGTAAAAATACGCGTTCGCCTCAATAAATATTGCCAATTCCCGGCTTATTCGTTTAAGAGGTTGGTGATATGGATGAATGGGGAAGCAAAAGCGCATTTTTTACTGATATTTGATCAGATCTTCTGTATGAAAACCAAGCACTTCCTTATTCCGGTTCTGGCCATTGCGGTGATTGCCGCCTGTAGAACGCAACAGCCTGTGACGACAACTGCAAGTCAACAGGAAATTAAATTTCCCGGATTGAGTCCATATGCGCGACCCGATTATCATCCGACTGCGAACAGGCTGATTGATATTATGCACACTGCGCTGGATGTTACTCCCGATTGGAAGAAGCGGTATCTGTATGGAAAAGCTATCATCACAGCGAAGCCATATTTCTACCCAACAGCAGTGGCCGAATTCGATGCGCGCGGAATGGAAATTAAGAGTATTGTACTCAGTGATTCTTCAGCGTCTCCCGTCGCGACGGTAACACCGGTTTGGCTACATGAAAATGACGTAATTACTATTCAGCTCGGCAGAACGTTCAACCGCAACCAGAAGTTCACGCTTACGATTGACTACATCGCAAAGCCAAACGAATTAAAAGAAGGCGGTAGTGCCGCGATCTCCAGCGACAAAGGATTGTATTTCATTGATCCCGATGACACTGATCCAATGATTCCACGTCAATTCTGGACGCAGGGAGAAACACAAGCCGCGAGTGCATGGTTTCCAACGATTGATCGTCCGAATGAAAAAATGACGACTGAAATCACGATGAACGTTGAACCGAATCTCGTGACGCTTTCAAACGGAATTCTTGTTTCGTCAACGCAGAATGAAGACGGACTTAAAGCGGATCACTGGAAAATGGATCTGCCTCATTCTCCCTATCTCGTGATGATGGCAGCGGGCGATTTCAAAGTGGTGAAAGACACGTGGCGCGGAAAAGAAGTGAGCTATTACGTAGAGCCGGAGTTCGAAAAAAATGCGCGCGATGTTTTCGGAAAAACACCGGAGATGCTGGAATTCTTTTCGACCATTCTCGGAGTCGAATATCCATGGGCGAAATACTCTCAGATCTGCGCGCGCGAATACGTTTCAGGCGCGATGGAAAATACAACTGCCACACTTCATAGCGATTTTCTTCAGTTGGATGATCGGGAACTGCTCGACGGCTCTTACGAAGATTATATTTCTCACGAGTTATTTCACCAGTGGTTCGGCGATTACGTAACCGCAGAATCGTGGTCAAATCTTCCGCTGAATGAATCGTTTGCTACGTACGGAGAATATTTGTGGATAGAATACAAGTACGGTCGCGAGCGCGCTGATAAGCATTCGTTTGAATCCCGACAAGGATATCTGCGCGAAGCAGGAGTTCCACATGACGATCCGGATGATCGGGGAAAGATAGAGCCACTGATCCGTTTCAATTACGATTCGCAGGAAGACATGTTCGACGGGCATTCGTACAATAAAGGCGGACAAGTGCTGCACATGCTTCGACTTGAAGTCGGAGACGAAGCGTTCTTCGCATCGCTGAAATTATATCTCGAAACAAATAAATTTCAGTCAGCGGAAATCACGAATCTTCGTTTGGCATTCGAACAAACAACCGGAAGAGATCTGAATTGGTTCTTCGATCAGTGGTTTATGTCGCCGGGACATCCTGAACTGGATGTGACGTACACATGGGATGCATCGAAGAAGCGTGAAATGGTGATCATCAAACAATTTCAGGATTTCTCGAGAGGCGTTCCTGTATTCCGTTTGCCAATGCCTGTCGACGTTTACGTTGGCGGAAAAGTATTCCGCGAGCAGATTGTTTGCGATTCAAAATGCGACACTTTTTATTTCGACACCGATTCAAAACCAGATCTTGTGAACATTGATCCGGCAAGAGCAACGTTGTGCTGGAAGATGGATCATCATACCGAAGCAGAGTGGGCGTATCTATATCGTCACAGCAAAGCTTACTACGATCGCGCAGAAGCCCTCAACGCACTGGCACCGGAAATCGCTGAAACATCTATTGCAAAACAAATAGTTGCAGAAGCGATTCGCGATCACAATTACGACATCCGCGTGTGGTCGATTTATCGCGTAGCGCGCATTGCTGATTCACTATCAAGCGAACTTCAGAAAATTGCGCAAACCGATTCTTTCTCGAATGCGCGGGCGGCTGCAATTTATGCGCTTGCAAATACTAAGGACTCTTTGAAGGCGCTCGATATTGCGCGGAAAACCATTAACGACTCTTCGTACTATGTCGCTCAGGCTTCTTTGTATGTCATTACGCGTTTCAGTCGGGCAGAAGGAATGAAGTTATGCGCTTCCTACGAAAACGCAGCACATCGCCAGATGAAACTTGCGGTTGCGTACACCTATATGGACTACGGTTCGGATGAACAACAACCGTGGTTCGAGAAGACCATGTTCACGATGTATGGTCGGGCGCAAATAAATTTTATGTTCGCGTACTCGGAATTTCTCACGCATTGCAAAACCAGTACCGTAGAAAAGTCTATTGACGGATTGGAGCGATTGCACAAACAATCAGTCTCTACAACCACTAAGTTCTTCTGTACGTATGTTATGCGAAGATTACAGATGCACTACACTGATATTGCTGAAGACAACGGAACCAAAATCGAACAGCTCGGCGGACCGAAGAAAAGCAATCCGAGAATTGACCGGTTGAAAGAGGAGCAGGTGGAAGCGGTTCGGATGGCGGGAATTTTAGAGGCAAGGCGGAAGGCGCTCAAGTAGTTCACAGTTTAACCGTTCATCGTTCACAGTTAGTTGAACCTGCTTAGACTGAATTTAATAACGGTGAACTATCAAACAAATTAACGGTGAACTACTCGGGGTTGTAGCCAACGTCGTCGCGAAGATCTTTTCCCAACGCTGCGGTAACAGCAAGCACATCACATCTTTCATTGAAAGGATTATCCGCATGACCTTTCACCCACTTCATGGTGAGTTTGTGCTTCGGGTAAATATCAAGAAAGCGTTCCCACAAATCCTGGTTTTTCTTTCCCTTGAAATTTTTCTGTTCCCATCCCCACACCCATTTCTGGTTGATGCTTTCCACCACGTATTTCGAATCGGAGACAATCGTAACGTGATGACCTTCGCCTTTGAGTGTTTCAAGTGCAACAATCACACTCATCAATTCCATTCTGTTATTCGTGGTGTGACGAAAGCCTTCCGACATTTCTTTCATCTTGTTGCCAAGCAGAAACACGATTCCGTAACCTCCTGGTCCGGGGTTTCCTCTTGCTGATCCGTCTGTGTAAATGGTAATGTGATGCGACATGGAAGATGCGAAGGTACAGAATCAGTACTTCACGCTACCGGAAGAATTTCCCTAAGTCGTAACTCTTCCGAAGTTTATAGAGTATCAAGTGATACTTCATAAACTTTGGAAGAGTTATTCCACCGCGAAATTTTTTCTCCCCGAAGTGTTGCCGCCGCCATGACTCTTTCTATTCGACTGCCGCTGACGTTTCTTGATCCGTTTTTTCTGACGATCGCGGGCATCCAATTCTCTAGGTGATTTATATACACCACGATTTTTCTTACGTGCCGATTTGGAGGTGTTCGCTGAGCCTGTCCCGTTGTTTAATCCTGCGCAAAGCCGTTCACCTTCGCATGATGTAAAGAGCATCATCAAAGGGAGCATGAAGAAAACAGAAATGCGGAGAAGTTTGCGGAATGGCATGAGGGTTCAAGATACATCAAATCCCGTTTTATCAAATAAAAACGCCAAAAGTTTACTCACCGGTCGGGCGTTAATAAGCACCGGTCGTATCGATGGCGTATTAGTCGAAACGCATTGCTTTGTATTGGAATTGCCCTGACAATGAGCTAATTTGCAGATGGCAAATAAACATGAACTAACATGAGATGCTACCGAAGAACACTGTTTCTACGAAGTTGATTGGCAAACTAACCCCCAT
Source organism: uncultured Chryseobacterium sp. (assembly GCA_964447465.1). GTDB lineage: Bacteria > Bacteroidota > Bacteroidia > Palsa-965 > Palsa-965. The sequence continues at coordinate 3,154 of CAYUTR010000218.1, read as the reverse complement.
GAAAAAACTACTTACTCTATTCATTCTGTTCGCACTGCCATACGTAATGTTCGCACAGTTGACAGTAACGATTTCTACCACCAACGTTTCCTGTAACTCCAATTGCGATGGATCGGCCACGGCAAATGTAACCGGCGGGACACCGCCATATACTTATTTGTGGACACCGACTTCAAACATAACGCCTGCTGCTACCAATTTATGTGCGGGGACTTACACGGTAACAGTAACTGATGCTATTGCAACAACCGCAACGGCCACCTGCACGATCAATCAGCCGAATGCGCTGAGCGTAACCGGCGTCGCAAATCCTGCGTCAACAGTTTGCGCAGGGGCAAACGTGTCTTTTGTATTAAGTGTTTCAGGCGGAACGCCACCGTACACATATAATTGGTCTTTACCCGGAGCAACTCCACCGACCTCTTCACTTCAGAATCCTACAGTCGCTTACAATACTCCGGGCAACTACAATGCAATATGTACAGTTTCCGATGCAAATGGTTGTGTAGGTAGCTTAACGATCGCGATAACTGTTTCGGGTGGGCCGACAATGACACTCTCGCATGTTCCTTCAACATGTAATCAAAGCAATGGAACGATGAGTGCTTCGGGAGCGCTTTCCTATTGGTGGCAGCCCGGAAATTTGACAACTGCTTCAATCAGCGGCATAGCATCCGGAATAACCTATACTGTAACCGGAACCAGTCCGAGCGGTTGTACAAGTACAGCAACTATGATGTCGGAGGATTCCTGCGATTACGTTTGGCCGGGTGATGCTAACGACGACGCAGTTGCAGATAACATTGACATTCTTGATATCGGAATTGCAAATGGTGCAACAGGAACTACTCGTGCAAATGCATCACTCACCTGGATTGGTCAGCCTTCAGTTGCGTGGGGAACAACACTCGTAAGCGGTACCGATTACAAATGGGTTGATTGCGATGGTAACGGAACAATTGCTCCGGCAGATACACAGGCTGTGACGCTGAACTATGGAATGACGCACAACAACCGGTACATCGCGCCAACTTATTCTGCTGTTGCGCCTGACCTTTCGATTTCATTCGATCAGGATTCGGTTGGAGGCGGAAACACCGGAACGATGACACTTGCATTGGGAAATTCTACCACACAGGCCGTTGGAGTTTACGGACTTGCTTTCCGTCTGAATTACGACGCAGCACAAATTTCTACTTCATCGATCGGACTCATCGGCGGCACATCATGGTTCGGAACACCGGGCAACGATATGATGCGTGTTGTTCTTCATCCGAATGCTGCGATGGGTTATGTTGACGTTGCGATCACGCGCCTTGATCAACAGAACATGTCGGGCTTCGGAACTATTGCACAGATTTATTTCACTGCAACAACAGCGTTGAATGGAACAGGGAATACACAAGATGTTCCGATGACACTTACGAATATTGTGCTCATCGACAATGCGGAAGTGCCGCAGGCTGTGAACGCAATTGGTGATACAGTTGTGGTTGGAGATGATGCGATCATTACTTCTGTAGTTACAAACGAATCTGCAGGCAGTTCAGTTTATCCGAATCCTGCAAATGAGCATATCAACTTTACAATTGCAGGAACCGAGAAGCAACTTGTCACAATTGAAGATATTAACGGACGTGTTGTTTACTCGCAGTATCACAATGCAGGTGCAAATACAGTTGCGGTTGCGTCACTTCCTGCCGGTGCATATGTGTTGCGTGTAACAAGCAACAACGGCGGTTCAACTATTGATAACATTACGATCGCGCATTAATGATAGTTGTTGATGGCGGTCCTGTTTGGTTGTATCTGCTTGGAAGGCTGATTGAAATCGGCGTCGTGATTCTTTTCACGGTGCTCTGGTTAGTGAGTGAGCAACGCGCACTTCAGGCGTGTGAATATTCCAACAGAAAAATGCAACCTGGACAGGTGTGGCTCACGTTTATTCCTTTGTTCGGATTGGTGTGGCAATTTATTGCTGTGACCAAAGTGAGCGAATCTCTTGCGCAGGAATATCACACGCGTGGATGGAAATCGGATGAAGGTCGTCCAGGAATTGAATCAGGAATGATTGCGTGCAGCATTATTGTCATCATTCTGCTTGTTCGAATTTTGATTCCCGACCTGAATCCTGCATTGGCGTTTTTCAGCTCACTAGGAATCTGCATCTGCATGTTTATGCATCGCGACAGGTTGAATGCATTCACGGAACGACTGGAAGCTGAAAATCTAAAAGCGCAACAATCTTATGTTTTCGGAAATCAACCCAATCCGTTTCTGCAGCCACAGTACGGTGCGTACTACACTCCGCCAGTGCAACAATATTCCTATCAGCAATATCAGCAGCCCGTGATGCAGCAGACGTATCAACAGCCAGTGCAACCTGTGCAGCAACCACAAGTTGCGCAATCTGCTCCGCCACAAGAAGAATATCATTCACCAGGATGGGATGGCACAACAACGTGGGAAGCGCCTGCAAACTGGAGTCACCCTGATCTGAGCGATCCTTCTCCGTACTTTAGCTGAGATGTACAACGTAGAGGCTTACGAGGAAGTTTCCGATCCATCTTATTGGCAGTATTATGTAATCCTGTTTGCGATTACACTTGTTGTGCTGTGTTTGCTGATGAACACAATTGCAAATGTTTTACAACGGATTTCTTCCGACTTGCGCACCCTCACAACTCCGCAGATATGGATTACAGTTATTCCGTTCTTCGGCAACATCTGGATTTTTCACGTGGTGAATCAAACCGCGCAAATGTTGAAAGAAGAATATGCGCGGAGAAAAATTACAGAGTTTGAAACTTCACCCGGACTTGGCGTAGGATTATTGCTCTCATTCGTATTGCTTACTGCAGAGCTTACATTGATGATGGATGAAACTGCATTTACCGTTCTGCTGTATTTGCTCGCAATTTTACTGCTGATTCTTTACTGGATAAAACTCATTCGTTTCCGCGAGAAACTGGATCGCGATTCATTGGCAACTCATCCGCAGCAACACCAGACGCCTTTTCCGCAGTCGTTCGAACAACCTCAGAACTATTATCCGCCGAATGAGTTCCCTCCGGCGAACGATTTTCCGCCACCGGATTCTCCACCGTCGAATGATGCGTGGGATAGGTGGAAACCTAAATAACAGTAGGCAGTC
>CAYUTR010000217.1:0-8906 GCA_964447465.1 uncultured Chryseobacterium sp. | reverse complement strand
TGGAATTTCGGAGACAATAATTTCTCTGCCGAAGAAAATCCTGTTCACACTTATGGAGGATCAGGAGCGTACCTCGTGATACTGATCGTAAGTAACGCTTGCGGATCCGATACTACGTCGATGCTACTTGACATAAAAAATCCGGAAGACCTGTCTGTCTACAACGCATTCTCACCGAACGGTGATGGATACAACGACAACTGGCAGATCCCGATGCTTGACTTCTACGCCGACAACTCAGTAACAATCGTCAACCGTTGGGGCAGCGAAGTTTGGAAAGCTCCAAAGTATGACAACAACAATACTGTGTGGAACGGAAAAAACCTTAAAGGCGAAGAACTGCCTGATGGTACTTACTTCTACATCATCACCTACGGCGAAAAACAGGAATTGCGCGGATGGGTAATCATCAAACGATAGTCACACCACTAATAATAAAAATGAAACAATGAATACCAAGGCAATTATAACCATCGTATTGGGTTTGTTCACGCTCGTTGCAAAAGCACAGCAGGATCCGGGGTACTCGATGTACTTCTTCAACCCGATGCATTTCAATCCAGCATACGCAGGAAGTCGCGAAGTGTTTTCAGGAACACTGGTACACCGCAGTCAGTGGGTTCGCATGCCGGGATCACCGTGCAGCCAATCGCTTAACATTCACAGCCGTTTGCCTGACAGCAGAATCGGTCTCGGACTACAGGCATTCAACGATGCAATCGGTCCGATGAAAAATACCGGAGTTGGACTAACCTTCGCTTATCACATTCCGATGAATGAAAAAGTTCAGCTTTCGTTCGGTATCACCGGATCAATGAGTAACGTTCAGTTGGATTACGACCGACTTAATTACGAAGAACAGGCCGATCCAAGTTTCGTTAACAGCTCTGATTCACGTTGGGTACCGGATGCATCCGCAGGATTGTATCTCTACAGCACACGATTCTTCGCAGGACTTAGTGCGACACACCTGATCGAATCGCCATTCCATCTTACGGATGCTGACGGCGCCGACCTTGCAAAATTCTGGAGACAGTATTACGCAACCGGTGGTGTTGTACTTCCGATCGGAGCAAATGTCGACTTCCGTCCTTCTGCACTCGTTCGCTTTGTGCCTGCTGCCCCGGTTATGAGTGAAGCAAATGCAACGTTTATTTTCCGCGAAAGATTGTTTTTGGGAGCAGGTTACCGTTTCGGAAAACGCATTGATATGAGCGGTGTCGACAACGTACTCATCGGAACAGTAGCGTTCGAAATTACCAGTTTCCTGCGCGCAGGATATGCATACGATTTCTATCTGAATCAGAACGGAATGTATAACAGCGGCACGCACGAAATCATGATCGGTTGGGATCTTACCGGAAGAGGAAAAGATAAAATATCAAGTCCACGATTCTTTTAATCAATATAAAACAGATAACAATGAAATCCTGACGTTGACAGTCAGGATTCACGAATTCAAAAATCTAAAACTTAAATCAAATGAGTAAAACGGTCTATCAAATTATTCTTTTCACGTTCCTCTGCAATACAGCGTTTGCAAACCTGTACAAAGCAGACAAGCTGTTTGAACGTTGGGAATATTCACGTGCAGTGGGGATGTATGAGAAGCACGCTAACCGTCATCCTGTTGCGGAAACGTATTATAAAATCGGACAATGTTACCAGAAGATGAACCGCTACCGGCAAGCTGAAGAAGCTTACCGGAAAGTTGCAGAATCCGGAACATATAACGACGCAGATTTTTACCTGCACTACGGAGAGATTCTCCGCAACAATGGCAAGAACGAAGAAGCCAAAAAAGCGTTTGAGCAATACAACTCCATGTCGCCTGGCAATTCGCTGGGGCTGTTTCAACTGGAAGCAATGGAAATTGTTGCAGCAGATCACAAATGGGATGAGCCGATTGAAATAAAGGGAGTGGCTTCATTGAATTCAGAACATTCTGATTTCGCTCCGGTTCCTTACCGCGATGGATTTGTATTTACTTCTTCACGAAGCAATGCACGTCACACCGCGATTTATCCGTGGAATGGTAAACCATACCTCGATCTTTACTATTCAACGAAGAACAGCAACGGTGTTGACTTTGCAGGTGCAGAACCATTTGATTCTAAAATCAATCAGAAGTTTCATGATGGTCCGGCAAGTTTCTCGGCCGACAACAACACGATGTATTTTACACGTGTGGAGCAAACGTTGAAGAACAAAGACCGCAAAAACGGATACAATGTTGAACAGTGTAAAATATTCAAGTCGGTTTACACCGATGGCAACTGGTCCGATCCGGAAGAATTCCGTTGGAACAGTAACGCGTATTCAGTAGCGAATCCCGTTTTGTCGCGTGACGGTCAGAAACTCTATTTCGTTTCAGATATGGAAGGTGGATATGGAGAAACTGATATCTGGTATTGCGAAAAAGAATCAGACGGAGCATGGGGCTTGCCGAAGAACATGGGCGCATCAGTGAATACATTTAACGATGAGAAATTCCCATCTGAAGATTCAGTCGGCAATTTCTACTTCGCTTCTAACGGCTACCAGGGATTCGGCGGACTCGACATTTGTGTTGCACGTAACAAAGGCGGTAAACTCGACAAAGCAATTCCAATGAAATATCCTTTCAACTCTGCGACTGATGATTTCGGAATTGTGTTTACGCAGGATCAACGTGCTGGATATATTTCTTCGAACCGCGTTGCAGGTGGAGCTGGAGATGATGACATCTATTATTTCAATCTTAATAGTGACGATGTGGAAACCACTCTCGTTACATCGATTTACACAATCGGCTATCGTCCGGAAATGAAACCGATTGTAAGTCTTACACCGAAAGATTCGACGTTGGATATCACACCCATCTTTGTTCCCAGATTTTACATCGGAGCCATCTATTTTGATTACGACCAATCAACTCTTCGTCCTGAATCACAACGTCGCCTGGATAGTGTAGCAACCTACTTGTCACAAAATCCTTCGAAGAAATTAGTACTGGGAGGTCACGCCGACATTCGCGGTACGGCTGAATACAACGAGAAGCTTTCAATGCGTCGTGCGGAAGCAGCAGTTGGCTACCTGAGTGGAAAAGGCATTTCAAGAAGCAGAATTTCTGCAACCGGATACGGCTTTACACGTCTTGTGAATGGCTGTACAAAAGATGTTGTTTGTCCGGAAGACGAGCACCAATTGAACAGAAGAGTCGAATTCAAATTTGAATAGGCGAATTAATTGTTCTGTTTTAATCCGGCGATGTAACTCAGCAATGAGGGATGTCGCTGGATTTTTGTTTTGTAAGGAGCGTGAATGTTTTCCGCTGGAGATTTTTTTCCTATCTTATACATGAAATTCAAGGAACAAAATCAATGACACTTCTGTTTTAGCGTGTATCCGAATGAAGACAGGATTACTTTTCATCTTCTTTTTTATTGCGACAATTTTATCCGGGCAAATCAGCTGGATTCAAAAAGCCAATTTTGGTGGTTCACCCCGGTACGGCGCTTTCGGATTTTCTATCGGCACTTTCGGCTACATCGGAACAGGCTGGGACGGGTCGGTATATCAAAACGACTTGTGGGAATACAATTCACTTACTAATTCGTGGAGTCAGAAAGCAAATTTTGGTGGTGGTACCCGACATGCTTCTACCGGATTCTCCATTGGAGCAAAAGGGTACGCAGGTACGGGACTCTCCGGTAGCACAATTTTCAGTGACTTTTGGGAATATGATCCGTCAACAAATGTGTGGACGCCAAAAGCAGCATATCCGTCGGGTAACCGTTACGCTTGCACATCAGTAACGATTGGCAACAAAGGTTACATCGGATTAGGAACAGCGTGGAGTTCAGGGCCGATGTACAACGACTTTTACGAATACGATCCTTCGACCGACACATGGACGCAGAAGTCAAATGTTCCTTGCGCAGTGAGAAGCGGTGCTGTTGGTTTTGCAATTGGGACAGACGGATTTGTAGGGCTCGGCAGCAATGCACCCATGGGCTTGTTCTATTCTGATTTGTATTGTTATGATCAGCTCACGAATACATGGACGCAGAAAACTTCTTTCCCGGGCGCTCCGCGTTCGAGTATAATTGCCATAGCCCTGGGCGGCAATATGTATGGAGGATTGGGAGTTAACTTTTCTACAAATACCTACTACAATGATTTCTGGGAATATTTTCCTTCTAATGATTCGTGGTTGCAACTAAACAATTTTCCTACCGGCGGACGATGGGGAACAATTGGATTCGCCATCGGACAAGAAGGATATGTTGGAACCGGGAACATGGGACCTTATCAAAATGATTTCTGGATGTTTAAGCCGCACGACGTTTCTGTGATTGAACACGAGCCGACAGTTACATCGCATGTTTATCCGAATCCTGTCCAACATATTTCTACAATCTCGCTGGATAAAGCGGTTGTTAACGGACAACTGGAAGTTTTTGATTCAAATGGCAAGCTCGTCAAGCAGATTTCAAATATCGATGGTCACAACATAGACGTCAACGCGGAATGGTTCAGCAGTGGAATTTACTTTTACGTTATCAGTGAAAAAGAACGAACCGTTTCTTCAGGAAAGATAATCGTTAAGTAGATCCGGTGATTCTCTCCGGTACAGTTGTTACACCAGCTAATAAAACTTCACAATCGCCTTTAGTTCTTCCGGTTTGCTCTCAGAATATAAATCCCGCGGTCGATGATTGCGGGATTATTTTTGAGATTGCCTGCAAATTATTCCTTGACTACTTTCTGGGAGAAGAGCATTCCAGAAGAATCGAAAATCTGGATCAAATAAATTCCGGAAGGTTCTGCACTCAAATCAATTGTCCCTGCGGTAGATTCCAGATTTACCGATCGGATGAGGTCGCCATTCAGACTATAAATATTTGCTCTTGATCCGGGATCTGAAACTTCGCAATTAAAATGGCCATCAGTCGAAGGATTGGGATAAATGGGAAGTGAGTTTTGAATTTCATAGTTTGGTATTCCCACGGTGCATGCCTGATATACTACCACAAACTGATTTGTGACAGCTTGAGATAGATCATAATTGAACGAATTTGCATTCGAATTACTCTGAACAATTGTCTGTTGTACCGAAGGAAATGAATGCACCACAAGGTCCAGCGTATCTGAATAATTATAACAACCCAGAACACCGAGTGTATCAAAATTCAAAAGCACAGGATTGTAGTAAAGTGGAAATGAGGTGAACAAAGTATTTTCTCCACCAACAATATAGCGTCCCGACATTTTTTGAAGATTGGTATAAGAAACCATTGCAACGGCCGTGGTTGGTCCCAATCCAACAAAACTTTGCCATGTAGCAACTCCCGAATTCTTTTCTATTCCAATTAAGAGACCGTTTATGCCGCAGGTTGGATTCGGCCGTGTATTGCCGCAAATCACATATGCGTTGTTGTCTTCAATCACATCCGAAAATTCAGTTTGATGAATAGCACTGTAGACCTGTGACCAGATATAAGTTCCCATGCGACTGAATTTAAAAACAAACCCATCATGCGTTGAAGAAATATTCGGATCAGTATACCCCACAACAAGCAAACAGGAATCGCTTGTTTCGAGCATGTTTTTGGGCGTAAGATTAGGATACTGCACGAGATCGTAAAACGTACTCCACTGCAACGCTCCATTAGAAGCAAAATGATGCATTGACAAAAAATAACCCGTGTCGCCAAGAAGTCCGCACGTGGAAAAACCCCCATCCCGGGTATTCGTCACCGTCATCTGTTGATTTCCACTCGGCATTATCCCATAAGTGAAATTATTGGACCAAAGTATATTTCCGTTAATGTCAATTCCCTGGACCCATGAAAAATAACCGTAGGGTGGGGTATTCAATAATTGGGCACCGACTCCAACTATAGTTCCGTTATCGAGCACATCCATGTCATAAAAATAATTGAAGACAGTCGCTGACATATAACTTGTATCGGAAAATATTTTGTGCCACAGCAACGTACCTGCAGCAGAGATTCTCAGGATTTCCGAAGTATTTTCTATCAAAACAATATAAGTTCCATCAGAGTATTCAATGATTTTTCTCGTTCGGTGCACATTGAACGTATCAAACGCAGCAATCTTAATACTCCAAACTACGCTGTTAGCATTGTTTAGTTTTGTAATGAGATAATCGTAGTGATTGCCAGTCCACGCCCCACCACTTGTCAGAAAGTTATTTCCAGAAACCGGAATACTATAACTTCCCCAGGTTGAATCTGTGCCCACCGATAGAACGGCAAAATTCTGGGCTGGAAGTGAAATTCCAGCGAGCCAGAACAAGAAGATGGTTACATAGCTTTTCATGCGTTCGTCGTTCAATTTAAGTAAAGACGAATGAAATCGTAATGGTGGTTTAGGGAACGGTTACGTGGAAACCGGCTCAAAGTCAATATGTAATGGAAATATTAATGTTTTTTCGGTCAAAAACATGGAAATTCCTGCTTAAATCCTTTGAGAAGTGATCCCGAGTCGTAATTTTGCAATCCCAATAAGAAAACGTTCTTTTTAGCGGAAGTAGCTCAGTTGGTAGAGCGTAACCTTGCCAAGGTTAAGGTCGCCGGTTCGAGACCGGTCTTCCGCTCATTTCATTTATGATTTGATATTTAATATTTGTGATTTGCAGAGGTCTATCGGCCTCTGCTTTTTGTTTAATTTTTAATACGTTTTATATGAATGCAGAAATCCTAAAGGCGAGGACCAAAGCCTATGCTGTAGCGGCGATTAAGTTTTACGCATTGCTACCAAAATCAGAAGAGAATCAAGTTTTAGGTAAACAGTTTCTGAGATCAAGTACTTCAGTAGCTGGTAACTATCGTGCTGCCTGTAGAGGTCGATCGGATCGGGAATTCTATTCCAAGATTTGTATCGTAGTTGAAGAAGCCGATGAATCTTTATTCTGGCTGGAACTTTTTAGCGAAGCTGATTTGGTTGAAGCTGAAAAATGTGGGCCTTTGATGAAAGAGTGTTCCGAGCTGGTAAAAATCTTCTCGTCTACCAAAAGGACCATGGGTAACCGGCTTTTCGGTGACAACGACAATAAAGCCGCATAAAGCGTAGAACTGTTAACTTTGACCACATTTTGAATCAAAAATCATAAATAGCTGATTCATTAATGTCATGCCTGGGTGGTGGAATGGTAGACACGAGGGACTTAAAATCCCTTGGCAGTAATGCTGTACGGGTTCAAGTCCCGTCCCGGGTACACAACAGAAAATCAGTCCCTTGTAAGTGAAGAACTTGCAAGGGATTTCTGTTTTTAGGGGACGGTATGGGGGACGGATGAACTTCCCGTTTTTAATCTAAATTTGATACAATTAAGAAATAGAAGAATTCTCAAGTTGCAGTTGCATATCTTGGAGAAAGTCCATTTCTAAACGAATTCCGCATTATGCCTTCTGCTAACAAGGAGAATATCAAGTTACCTAAAACGACACAACGCGTAGCGTTGAATCATGTTAGGATTGATCAAAAATTGATTAGACGAATTGATAAACTCACATCGCTAGATAAAGAAATTTGGACTTCTCCAGAATATAATCGTCGAGATAGTGTGCATTCATTTTTTCAATATCCTGCGATGATGGTTCCTGTGGTGCAGAGGCAACTAATTAAAACTTTAGTTTCATTGCGCCCCGATATTCATACGATGTTTGATCCCTTCATGGGAGCATCAACTTCGATCATTGCCTCTATGCATAGCAACCTCAGTTGTTATGGTCAGGACATTAATCCACTGGCAGTTTTACTTTCAAAGGTTAAGACAGGACCGTACCACTTTGAAGCATTCCAACATCGAGCGAAAGATTTACTTGAAAATGTAAAAAAAAATAAGTCTAAAAAGATTGTCCGAAATTTTCCTGGCAGAGAAAAATGGTTCAAGAAGAAAGTACAAATTGAACTTTCGCGTCTCGTGACTGCAATTGAACAAGAGCAATCTTTGGCAACTAGGAGACTTTTTTGGGTAACTCTAGCTGAAACTGTGAGATTGACATCTAATGACCGAACTTCTACTTTCAAATTACACGCAAGACCACTTGACGAAATTGAATCAAGGGATGTTTCACCAGTATCAACTTTTGAACAACTAATTAGGAGAAATATTGAAGACGTTAAGAAGCATGCCGAAGCTTTAAAGGACTCTTCATTAACTAGTAATGGCTCCTATATCAAAGATGTTTCAATATCATTATTGAATTCTATTGATAAGATTAAGATGCCTATTCACAATGGCATTCCGAAAAAATTTGACCTTCTAGTTTCTTCACCACCTTACGGAGACAATAAAACTACAATCCCTTACGGTCAACATGCGTATTTACCGTTGCAATGGATTAATTTGAAAGACATTGCGCCTCAAGTTCCGTCAGACATTTTAAAATCGATGTCTGAAATCGACAACAAAAGTCTTGGAGGGAATTTAAAAGTAATTAGCCTTAAGGAATTAGAAGAATTGTATGATAAGACTGGGACGCTCGAACGAGTTGTCAAAAGATTAGCGAAGCGAAACAAGAAAAAAATTAAAAAGGTCGTAAACTTTATATATGACTTTGATAGATCATTAGACCGCATTGTGGCTAGTCTTAATTTGAATGGCTATATGATTTGGACAATTGGCAATCGGAGAGTTGGCAAGAAAGAAATCAAAAACGATCGAATTCTTATTGAGTTATTGCAGACGCGGAACGTCAAACTAATTAAACAAATGAAAAGAAAGATTCTCAATAAGAGAATGGCGAATAAGAATAAATCGACTGCCACGATGAATACTGAGAAGATTTTAATATTTAGAAAAGTTGGGTAAGAAACCTACGTTTAAGATAAGTGCTGCGGTTGTAAAACAACTTGGAGACGAACTCGTATCTGATGAGTTGACGGCTATAATG
>CAYUTR010000216.1:0-8966 GCA_964447465.1 uncultured Chryseobacterium sp. | reverse complement strand
CAGATACGTTCCATCGAACACATCATTCGGCACGTAAATGAATTCTGTAATCGTTCGCTGAAACTGTGTGTTGTGCGGATATTCCCAGAAGGCGCGATGCGCGAGTAATTTCCCATCGTCTACTTCGCGATCGACAGAAGGAAGATCAATCAGCAAGTGATCAATTTTTTTCGAAGCAATAAATTTAGCGGCTGCTTCTTCAAGATAAGGCGGATTGGTGTTCGACCAGTTCTGCACGAGCTTCACTTCGGCGTTGCTGATTGTCCGTAGCACCACTGCTTCCGGGTTCTTTCCTTCAAGCAAAATTTCGAGCTGCTTCGCCGTAATTACAAAATCGCCATTGTCGCGTTGTTCAGGTAGAACAGTGATCAGTTCAGCGATAAAGAAATATTTCTTCACGTGTTCATTCACGCTGAAAATTTCAGGCGCAATATGTCCCACACATTCCGTATGCGTACCGTGTCCGTGCGGATTGAAAAAGATATTTCGGAAATTGACGGAACCACCTTGCTTTACTTCACCAATCCAATCGCCCGCTTTTACAGCCTCGATCTTCATCGGCTCCACATACCACGCGCGCGCACTGTGATCTGATATGGGAATGGAAATATCAATCGGATTGGATAAATCCGTTTTGTATTCTTCTCCGCGGTGATTGATTGTTGCAAACATACTTGTGAAAGTTTCTGCTCCCGATCGCGGTAATCGCCTGCGGCAGCAAGGAATTTTTATTTTTTCTTTTTGCCTACCGCGGGCTGAAGCCACGCGGTTGTCAAAAATTATATTCCGAACTGCTGATAATGGTGATCCATGTGCTTATACATTCCGATCGCCCATTCTTCGGGAGAGCATTTCCCCCAGAACACGCTCGGATGTTTAGTCACTTTATCAGGGCCGCCATTGTGAAACTCTGTGATAATGTTAACCAGGCGCTGCTTTTCCCGCGCGAATTCTTTTTCGGTGGCCATCAGAAATTCTGGTGATGTGGGAGAATTTTTTCCGTGTGGTGTATCATCGGTAAATCGTTTCTTCATGAAGAGCATGAAAACTTTACCAATGAACATCTGTTTTTTCCCGGGAGCTATTCCGGCTGCATATTCCATCACGGCAACATTGTGCGCCATCATTTGCGCACTGTTCATTTTTCCCCAGAGCGGTTTTGTTTCGGGAGAAAGTTTATCGAGACGGGTAATCATCTCGGTTTTCGCAGCAGGATCGAAGAAAGATTTCATGCCGTAAACTTACGAATAACCACGAATGATCTGCGATCAGCAACCCATCAGATTGTAGCGGATCAACGGTTGTTTATCATCCCGCCATTTAATCCAACCGGTGTAAATGTTCCAGGGCTTCGCGGGGTCTTCTGAAGGGAACTGCAGCTCCACGCGCATCCAATGTCCTTTGATTTCGATCGCACGCATATTACCGCGATTATCGTGGCTTATCATTGGTGAGTAATTAACATGCTTCGATTTAGGGTCCGCGGCTTTATAAAGAATAACATCACCTTCTTTGAGCTCAATGTTCGCCACTGTATTGTAGAACGAAAGCCAGCTGAGAAACGAAACGTGTTTCTGTTTCTTGATCCACACTTCGCGGTTGGCGCTGTCACGAAGTAGCGTGCGATAAAATCCATCTACCGAATCAACAGCTTTGATATCGATGCGCGCATATTCTCCATCTGCGATAAAATATTCTGTTTTAAACCACGATGGAAACGAATCCATCATGTGATCGAATGTAACCCGGGTGAGGTTCAACGCCCATGCGTTGCGGAACATAGAAATACGGTGCGTGATTTCTCCATTCGGTGCAGAATAGAATACGATATCGTTAACACTGTCGGCCTGAATGTGCACAACGCCTTTGCCGTAATTCTTTTCGAATTCATCTGCGGACACGAGGTTGGCAACAAAAATAGAGGAGAGGAGAAGTATGGATTTTTTCATGCAATGAGTCAAGTTACAAAAACGGTGCCCTTATTTGAGTTTTGCTTAGGATGCGCGAATTTATTTCTAGTAACCCATCAGGCTGTATGTGATCAGCAGTTGCTTTTCGTCACGCCATTTGATCCAGCCTGTTTCCACATGCCAGGGCAAATCGGGATTATTATCGGGATATTGAATTTCTACTTTCAGCCAATGGCCCTTCATTTCCAGTGGACGCGCGTAACGCACTTCAACGGGAGAATAGATCTGAGAACAATTCCGCTTTTTCGATTTCTCCCTTGGCTTGTTATGCAGAATTATTTCTTCGGAAAGCAGTCGGATGCTCGCGACTGACCGGAAAAATCCAAACCAAGAGAGAAAGGACACTTCCTCCACTTTTTTGATCCAAACCTCACGTCCTTTGTCGTCTTCAAGAATTGTGCGGTAATACGCCTTGCTCGAATCTACTGCAAGAATATCGACCCGGGCATGTGCGCCACACGGGAGGAAGTATAGCGTCGAAAGCCATTGTGGAATCTGGGTGCCGACGATCATTGTACCATTCACGATAGGGGAGAAGCTCCACGAATTGGATTGTATGTGCAGGCGATATGTAAATGCGGAATCAGGACCAGAGTAGAAATCGATGGTTGTAAATGAATCTGGCTGGATGTGTATGACGCCGTTGCCGTAATTCTTTTCGAATTCATCGGCTAAAAGCATCCCAGTTGACAGAAGCGAACAGAATAAAATCAGTCTTTTTCTCATTGGTGTGTGTTTAGTTGCAAAAAGGATGCAGAGGAAAATTAAACCACAAATAGATCAGACGCAATGCCATCGGCCAGAAATTTGCCCTTTTCAGTGAGCAAAAGCACATTGTTTTCCATTTTCAGTTGACCGATAGCAATGTGTGATTCTGACGACGACAGCAGGTTTTTGTGAAATTCTTCGCCAAATAATTCCTTCACACGCTCAACATTCACGCCCCACTTCGTCCGAAGGCCGGTCATCACAAACTCGTTGTAGCGTTCTTTATCGGTTAGAATTTCTTCTTTCCATGCCGGCTGTTTTGCAAATATGCTTTTGAGATAACTCATGTTATTAGAAACATTCCATCTCCGCGATTTTCCATCGTAGCTGTGCGCGGATGGACCAACACCAAGATACGGCTCACCTTTCCAGTAACTGCTGTTATGTCGCGCGATAAAACCCGGTTTCGCAAAATTGGAAATTTCATAATGTTCAAATCCGTCTTTTGCAGTTTCTTCAACCAGTACATTGAAATGATCGGCTGCGGTCTGATCAGGAACCGTTCTCACTTTTCCTTCCTGTACAAATTTGGCGAGTGCTGTTTTCGGTTCAACCGTTAAGCAATATGAGGACAGGTGTGGAACTTCCAATGCAATCAGCTTGTGAATGTTTTCTCTCCAGTCGTTCAGCGATTGATCCGGCAAAGCGTAAATGAGATCTGCTGTGATGTTTGAAATTCCGGCATCCTGGGAAATTTTTACCGATCGTTCTGCTTCATCCGAATTGTGCGCACGATTCATCAGTTTCAGATCACTGTCGCGGAACGATTGTATACCTATGCTCAAACGATTCACCGGAGAATTTCTCAGCTCCTTGATCTTCGCTGCAGTCAGGTCATCCGGATTTGCTTCGAGTGTAATTTCAGCATCGTTGCTGATATCGAAGTGCGAAGAAACGGCATCGAAAATTCTTCCCAGTTCCGAATCAGAAAGTAAACTTGGTGTTCCGCCTCCGAAGTAAATTGTTTCGAGTGTCGTGCGTTTGTCAGACTGAGCGTAGTCGAAGGCGGACAACTCGTGTTTCCGCATTCCAATTTCCTTCACAATCGCATTCACCATGTCTTCCTTGTTCTTCATCGAGGTGGAGAAATGGAAGTCGCAGTAATGACAAGCCTGTTTGCAGAAAGGGATGTGGAGATAGAGGTGCAAAATGTTTCCGGTTTCCTGTTTCCGGTTTCCGGTGAACAGTCACTCAAAGGTAACGAGTTGTTAGCATTAACTCTTCCTCATCCGAATTGGATTCGGCAACACCGCCTCGTACCAAGGCTGCTCAGGTATAGGAACCGGTTTCGGGGGTTCAGGAGTTTCTTCGTGCGGTGAAGAAGAAATCTGTCGCGAGTTTGTTGCACTGAAGGAAGAGAGAGATGTGAAAATCATTCCTGTGTCGACACCGAACAAATCAATTTCATGCCATCCTTTAAAAGGATCGGTTGCGAGCATCCAGGGATCACCCGGCCCACCGCATCCGTGCCAACAGCCACTTAGCCAGGAAGTGACGGAACCCGGTGGGCAATCTGCAAATGTAATAACCGGAAAATAAGCAGAAGGCCACTCGATGACAACTATTGACGGATTTTCCCCTATGGAATCAACAGCAACTATTTCAGCAATTGTTGTATCCCGACAATATGTTTCATCATATGGTAGGAAGACTACGTATGTGCAGTCGGCTGGCATTGACTCCCAAATGTAAACATGCTTTGCGCTATCGAGTGGAACTGTGGTGTCGGGAAAAACTTCTATTGGTCCGTCATAGGATTCCGTTTGTGCATCCAGCTGCACAGAACAAATCAGAATGGTAGAACAAGCAGCGATGGTTTTAATCATGATCGTCTATGTGGAAACGAGTGACTCAAAATGTTCTGCTGCTCGCGCGCTGTGATGTACGTCCGTACTCCTCACGCATGACGGAGCATCGGCAGCTATCAGACCGAGAGCAGTTTGTGTGAGTGGTGGAGTGATCTCCGTTACGGTGACGGTTAAAGGAAATGTAAGCCACACCATATCCGAAACGCAAATGGGTGGATACCATAAACCGTAATTGGGGAAACGCCATCCTTCTTCATTGTCAAACCATACTGGAATTGTATCGAAGACGATCGTTGCAACATGAGAAGTATCTGGAGGAAGAACCATGGACAATTCACTTTCCTGTATTCCTGTGGAGTCGGAATACAACTGTTGCGCGAACGCAGTCGTACACGAAGAAAAAATAATCAGCAGAAGAGTGATAAGTTTTCTCATGCTATTTATTTTTTGTTGAGTCGGGAACAATCGCCTGAAAATTCCATCCGACTTGCGCACTTTTTGGTGCGTCTGATTTTTTTACCGGTGGTTGCGATGCGGTCGCTTTGATTCCTAATTCAGATTTGGTTTTTGGTTGTGGTGGACTGGCTGTATCAAATGGGATTGTCCATCCGGTAATGCAAAGTTCCGTTGTAGTAATAATGAAGGGTACACCACCCGTGACTTCATACCGCAGTTGTACTCCCGGAATATCTTCCCAATTCCATTTATAGGGCAAAGTTGAATCGTTGCCATGACCCCAATCAACTACAAACGGGACAATACTATCTGGCTCTGCGACATCCGCGACTGGACCAAGTTGTTCCTGCTTTGTTGTGTCGCTCACAACCTGTTGCGCCGAAGTGCTTTTCGAAAACAAAGTCAACGGCAACAACGCCGCGGCTTTCCACCATGTTGCTTTCGAAGTTTTTTCAGGAATAGGAGTGAGCGGACGATTCAACTGATCTTTTCTGAAACGCCCGCAGATTTTTCCTTGTGTGTTTTTGAAAAAGAGCAACAGCTCATCGTCATTCATCTGCGCGAAGTCGGTGAGTGTTCTTTCACAGGCTTCACAGTGACGATGACAATCGTCGACCACGCGCATTTCTGACCAAACCTCTGAACAAGGTTCGGGAATGGTGATCATGATCTGGGGTTTGATCTTCTTCCTGAAAAACATGAAATTGTATTTGCCGTGGAAAAGATAGTTCACTGTTCTGAGTTCACACTTCACAGTTAACATGAGTTAACGGTGATTAACATATCGAGCTTGCCATCTCTCGGGACGCCTCAATTATTTGGCAAATTAAATTGTGGCGGCTACTCGATCTGACAATTCGGGACCATTCCGAGAAACCGTTGTGCTGCGTTTGCGCTATTGGGGCCTTGGGAAAACATTACTGGAGTTGGAGGTGAAGCTGCAGCAATTCCAATGGCATATTCCGTGAGCGGTGGAATGATCGTGGCAGAATCAACGAACAGATTTAAGGATGGAGCATAAACGCAGCACGACATTGGAACGCAGGACCAAACGATGTCTGAGTAAATGAAAGTGGGGCCTTGCGACCAGGATGTGACGAACACGTTTGTTGTTAGGATAGAAAAGTTCTCGATAGCCACGGACTGGAAAACGGAATCCACGTTTAGAGCGATTGAAGCACTGTCTGGCAGAATCATACAGAGGCTTTGCTGTTCCTTGATCTTGCTGGTCGAATCAGAATAAAGTTGTTGTGCAGAAACGCTTCCTGAAATAGCGATACATGCCAGAACGGCGAGTAATTTGAACCTTTTGAATTTCGCAGGCATGAGGTGGAGTGTGTGCATGCCTGTACACGTAAAGGATAGAAAGGTTCAAAGTGAATTATCCTTTTCTACGAATTCGAAGAGAAGAAGGGAGGATGGCTTCGTACCAGGGAGTGGCGGTTGCAGGCGATCGAGGTTCTTCACTTTTCGCTCCCGGATTTTTCTCGGTCAGATTCGTTGTACCGGTTCTTTGCAAAGTGTCGGGCGATTCAGGATCAGGTGCGAAAAGCACTTCGAGTCCAAGTGGATCGTAAAGTGTTGGCTTGAACTCGGGTCTACCCGGAATCCATCCTACGACTACTGGTGCAGTTGGAACAACGCACCCAACAGACGTTGTAACATCACCCGTCATAATAGTTACGATGGTTGATTGCTCACCGGGGGATTTGTGTGAAGTAGTTATTGTGCAGTCGGGCTCAGACGGAATACTATCTACTACTATTTCTTCGGGTGGAATTGTATCGGTGATCGTAGAATCAGCCCGAACAATTTTCATACTATCAACAGAAATTATGCTGTCGTTTTGCTGCGCAAATGCATGCCGGGAAAATAGAGCTAATGGAATTGTAACTACAGCTTTCCACCAAGTGGATCTGGATGTTTTCTCCTGAATGGACCTAAGTGAACGATTGAGCTGGTCGCTGTGAAATCTTCCGCACAATTTCTTATTGTTATACTTAAAAAATAACACCAGCTCATCATCACTCATGTTTGTAAAATCCGTCAGTGTTCTTGCACACGAATCACAATGACGATGCTCATCATCTACCACGTGCATTTTCTCCCAATCCTCTGAACAAGGTTCGGGAATAGTGATCATGAATTGTGGTTTGATCTTCTTCCGGAAAAGCATGAAAGCGTGTTAGCCGCGGAAAAGGTAGTTCACAGTTCTGAGTTCACTGTTCACAGTTAACGATGCTTAACACTAAATAACACGTTCTGTTCATGTCCTGGAATAAGAGGAGTAATTAACACGAACTGTAAACGGTGAACAGATAAACAGTGAACTATTCAACCTCCACCGCAATCACTTTCCCAACCATTGGATTTTTCGGGTAAGGTATACTCCGCTGATTGAACGGAGCCGGCTTCCACCATTCTGAATCGTGGAACTCTTGTGTCACCACAACGATCATCTGGTTGTCGGGAATCGTAGTTACCGTTTTGTCCATGTAACCTACAAGCGACATCTGGTTTTTATCAGGACCGATTCTCCATGCGATGTGTTCCGGAGTCCATTCGATTTCGTACCAATAATAATCACGTTTGTAAAGATCGTCGTGATTTTCCGGAGTGCGGATTGTAATTGCCTGGTACCAGCTGTCCCAACGATGCAGATCGAAACGGTGTTTATCAATCACCAATGGTAAAACACCTTTCACATGTTTCTCAGGCTGCATACATGCAAGATCCCAATTCGTACAGGCTACAATCACGTCGCGACTCGCTGCAGCATCGTACTCTTCAGGTTGCGGAACTGTTGCGTACGATTCTTTCGGCCAGTTGCGTGATGCTTTCACAATCTCGAAATCGATTTCCGAATAATTCTGAACATTCTTCCGGTCGGCGTATTGTCCGCGCATATCATCTTTCGGAATGAATCCTCCATCGCAGGCACCGCGCGCATTCCACGAAGCATTGTCCTGATAGAGCAACCAAACAGCATTCACCAATCCATTCCACACATTGTCTTCGCTGATCATCTCCGGAAACTTCACGCACACACGGAATTTTCCATACGTCATTCCGATCCGCGTTTTTACCCCTACGTGTTCTTTCCTGTATGGAGTAGTGTCGTTGCCCGGATTGAAAATCGTAATCTCGTGAGTCAGCGGATCGCTCTTCACCGTTTCGCACGGACGATTCGTAATGTGGAATCCGTCCTTGATGCGTTGCGCGTCGGAGAACTTATCAGCGGTTTCCTTGTACTCGGTTTGTGTGTAATGATCATCAACAACATCTCCGGTTACAGGAATCATCGGCATCGATACATTCCGGTCAATGGAATGAAAGAACTGCGCGAATTGTGCATCGACGAAAAGTGTACTATCTGTTCCGCACGTTTTGCAATAATTCACCGTGTCGATGCTGTAATCTTTAAACTCCAGCGGATTTACATACACCCCCGAGCCCGGATCAAATTGTGCGACAACGCGCAGCTCTTCCGCAGCAACGACTACCTCACAATTCGCGTCAGTTTTTCCCGGACCGTGAAGAAAGTAATAGAACGGATTGATGGAATGCCCATCGGTTTCTGTTTTTGAAATATCGCGCACTGAAACGGGAAGCGATTCAACCGCGTCTGTTGATGTCACCACAAGCATGAAACGATAACTTCCCATTCGTGGATTTCGTTTCCACCGCTGGTTCGTCGTCCCATGCTGATAGCGTTCATTCAAACTGTACAGTGCATCGCGATACACCTGTTCATCGAGCGGAATGTTGTTGTTCTTTGCTTTAAGTGCAATGTTGCCAAACCAGATCTGATCCTGTTTGATCATGTTCACCATGCGATCGATATCCGCAGCACTTACTCCATGCTTTGTTTCCAGGCCGAAATATTTTTCTTCATTGCGCGGATTGCCGACGATGCGGAATGAGTCGGTAATAACTTCCGAATCGTACCAACCGAGTTCCGGAA
>CAYUTR010000215.1:0-8968 GCA_964447465.1 uncultured Chryseobacterium sp. | reverse complement strand
ATCGAGCAACGTATCTCCGTGCTGATCCTCCACGTACAGACCTTCAAGCTCTATGGATGTGAAGAATTTGATGTCGACACCCTGAATGGTAATCTTCGTTTTCAACTCATCTGCCAGGTAATTCCCCATTTTTTGGCAAACCCATGTCTGAACGGCCGGACTTCTGAAGGCAAAATAGGCGCATACCAACAGAACAACGAAGATCCCGGTGGTCCACACCAGAAATTTCGTCGCCTTTTTGATAATTTTGCGAACTTTCTCCTTCATTACCGACATCATTACAAAAATACGGAATAAATGGCTGTTATACTGGGAATTGAGTCGTCGTGCGATGACACCGCAGCAGCCATAATTGCTAACGGCAAAGTGCTTGCCAATGTTGTCGCCGGACAGGAAGTTCACAAGCAATGGGGCGGTGTAATCCCCGAATTAGCTTCTCGTGCGCACCAGGAGAACATAGTTCCTGTGGTTGCAGATGCACTGTTAAAATCCGGAAAAAGTGTTAAAGACATCGATGCAATTGCCTTCACGCAAGGACCGGGATTGATGGGTTCGTTGTTGGTTGGCACTTCATTCGCGAAAGGATTATCACATGCGTTAAACAAACCGCTCATCGCGGTGAATCACATGCAGGCGCACATACTTGCGCATTTCATCGCTGATGAAAATCATCGCGAGCAACCGCAATTTCCATTCGTGTGTTTAACGGTTTCAGGTGGACATACACAACTCGTGATGGTGCAAGATCCTTTCACGCACAAAGTATTGGGTGAAACTCTTGACGATGCAGCCGGTGAAGCATTCGACAAGACAGCTAAGATTTTAGGTTTGCCTTATCCGGGAGGACCTTTAGTTGACAAGAACGCTCAATCAGGTGACGCAACCTCTTTTAAGTTCCCCGAAGCACAAATTCCAAATTATGGATACAGTTTCAGCGGATTGAAAACATCTGTGCTGTACTTTGTTCGCGATCACGTGAAAGAAAATCCAAAGTTCGTGGAAGAAAACATGAATGATATTTGCGCTTCGGTGCAGGCAAGCATCATTCGTCATCTGATCAGCAAACTGAAAAAAGTTATTGCAGATACAAATGTGAAATGCATTGCACTTGCCGGTGGAGTTTCAGCCAATTCCGGATTGCGAAAAGCGGTCCTCTCCCTTGGAGAAGAGATGAATGTACAGGTATGCATTCCACCTTTCGCGTATTGCACCGATAACGCCGCGATGATTGCGATGGCGGGACATTTTTTGTTTGAGAAGGGTGAGTTTGCAGATTTGCATGTGGCGCCATTGGCACGTTTTCCAATTCACGAGTAGTTTGAAATCTGTGTTCATCCGTCAAATCAGTATAATCCGTGTTAAAATAAGTTTCGCCCTTTACTCTTTAGAAGTCAAATAAAAATGGAACACAGAAAGAAACGGATCTTACAGATGAACACGGATTTCGATTCGGGTCAAAAAATACACCGCTTGTGCCACTAAACCTTCTCCGCAACGTCTGGAAACAGGAAAACGAATTGTGGCTTGCTGATCCTCCAACGAAAAAGGATCACACGCGTTCACTCATCATTCTCATTTGGGTGGCGCTGGGTCTGGCCATCACTGAATACTGGGGCAATGTTGCTTTTGTAATTGCTGTCCTGAAAAGCTGGGGTGCAACAGATGCTGCCGAATCATTTTATCAGTACGTGTACGTTGGCCCGGAAGCACGACTGCACAGTTTATGTTGGTGGTCGGGTGTAATCATCTTCGTGTATTTCGTTGTTCCGGCATTCATGACGCGATTCCTTTTCAAGATGAAGCTCAGCGAAATGGGATTCACATTGAAAGGTTCGACGCAAGGTTGGCCCTTGTACGTGATTATGCTCGGCGTGATGATTCCGCTCGTGTTTTTCTGTTCCGGTACTGATAGTTTTCAGTCGCGTTATCCGTTTTACAAAATGGGACCGGGAGAATCAATGTGGCCGAACTTCATCATCTGGGAAATTGTGTACTTCATTCAGTTTGCTTCACTGGAATTTTTCTTCCGTGGATTTATCACACTCGGCACACGAAAATCATTCGGTTACATGAGCATTTTTGTAATGATGGTTCCGTATTGCATGATTCACTTCGGAAAACCTATGCCTGAAACGATCGGAGCAATCATCGCGGGAATTGTATTGGGCACGTTGAGCCTGAAGAGTCGGTCGGTGATACTTGGGATATTGATTCATTACTCGGTGGCGATTACGATGGACTTGATGGCTCTATGGCGCAAGTAGACTGAATTCACTATATTAGTTCTGGCTAACACTTTACGCATGCACCACCTGATTTTACTCTTTTGCGTTGTGTTCACTTTTTCTACGACTATTATATCTGCGCAGGTCTCTGATTTTCGTTGGACAGAACAAGGCGTAGGTGTTGGACATGATCTCGTTCGACAGATTGCAACAGATAATTTTGGTAACGTGTATGCTACCGGATGGTTCGATAGTCCAACGATTACATTTGGCTCAACGACTCTCACTTGCACAAATACCAGTGCGAATTTATTTCTCGTGGAGTACGATCCTTTCGGTGCGCTTGTATGGGCACGAAGTGCCGGTGGGACAAATGTTAGTTCCATGGAAGCAGTGAAGGCGTTCGGAATTACCTGCGACGCCATGGGTAATGTGATCATCTCAGGAACCTTTGAAGGACCTGCGGTGGTGTTCGGCACTGCGACGCTCACCAACTGGAGTTCGTCCTCTGGCAATGAAGAAGGTTTCGTTGCAAAATATGATTGGGCGGGTAACGTATTGTGGGTGCGGGCTATTCACGGCACTTCTGATAAAACCGCGAATTCGGTTGCCACAGATATCAACGGAAATATTTATTTGACCGGAGAATTTTACGGAGCAAGTATTTCATTCGGAGCCATAACAGTAAGCAATCCCGGCTCGCCCTTTAATGAAATTTATCTGGCCCAGTACGATGCGGCAGGCAATGTTGTATGGGCGCGGGGCGAAGGCGGAATGAATCACGATTATGGTAGTGCTGTATGTGTCGACATCAACAATAATGTTTTGCTTACCGGATTTTTCGGTAGCGCACAGCTGATACTCGGAAGCGACACACTTACGAATCCAAACACTGGAGTGTACGATATTCTGGCAGCAAAATTTACCAGCGCAGGAAATTCTCTGTGGGCAAGAAGTACCGGGGGAAGTTCATACGACGCAGGTAAATCAGTAACGACCGACCAGAATGGAAATGTGACCATTGGCGGTTATTCGCAAAGTCCGGCGATAACATTTGCAACTACAACGCATAGTAATCCTTTTGCACCGTATGATGGTTATGCACTACTGCAATATGATAGTGCAGGCAACGAATTGTGGATGAAGACCGGACAGATGAATTCAAATTATGCAATCGAAGATGTAGCTACCGACATTGCAGGCAATATTTACGTGACCGGTCAATTCGATGATCCGATAATCACAATTGGAACCAGCACGCTTACTTGCCAGGGAAGCAGCGACATTATTGTAGTAAAATGTGACCCCTACGGAAATCCGCTCTGGTCCAAAGGAGTCGGACAGTCATTGTATGATTTGGGATTAAGCATTTGCACCGATCTTGCCGGAACCGTATACTTCGGAGGCAACTTCATGAGCTACAACATTTACTTCGGTACGACTATGCTTACCAACACCTTTGCGCCTTGTACAACCTCTGATCCGTTTATTTCTTCGCTGGATTACACGACTGGTGACGTCAATACCCAAACGGAACATGGAATAGTATTTCCAAATCCATCGATGGGTTCAATAACCTTAAGTGGAGCGACTGTAATGTTTGATATTACCGTCACCAATATTTCCGGCGAAGTTGTAATGAGAAAAGAGGGGCAGGAATCCAATGAACCAATATCGCTGGATCTGGCTCCAGGAATGTACTTTCTCGAGATGCGGTCGGAAGGTTCTAACAAGGTGGAGCGGCTAATAATCCGCTAGCGCAATACTATTTCTTTTGCCGATATTTGGCGAAACATTTCCCAATGAAAAAGATAATCACTTCTGCAAACGCTCCTGCACCAATCGGCCCTTACAGCCACGGAGTTTTGCACGGCAATATGCTCTTCATTTCCGGACAAGTAGGAAAGCATCCGCAGACCGGAGATATTCCAGCAACAATTGAAGGGCAAACAGAGAATGTGATGAACAACCTTCAAGGAATTCTCAACGAAGCCGGAATGGATTTTACGAACGTTGTGAAGACAACAATCTTTCTGAAAGACTTCAACGATTTCCAAACGGTGAATGGAATTTACGGAGCGCGTTTCAAGAGTGATCCGCCTGCGAGAGAGACGGTGGAAGTTTCGCGTTTACCACTTGATGTTTTGGTGGAGATCAGTATGATTGCCATTAAGTAAACTCACCTTAACCGTCAGCCTTCGACTACGCTCAGTCTGACAATGCAACCATCATTAGACTTGCTTAACATCTCAACTTCAATAACACTCTTAACGCGATCAGTGCCGGCATTTTTTGTCAGACTGAGCGTAGTCGAAGGCTGATAAAAAATGTGTGGAATAACAGGAATACTTGCATTTACTGAAGAGGGTCGAAAGTATCTCGATAAAATCGATGATGCGGTGAAATCATTGCATCACCGCGGTCCGGATGGAAGCGGAGTTTTTCGTCACGGCAACGTTGCACTCGGTCACACACGACTTGCAATTATTGACACATCCAATGCAGCTGCACAACCATTTACATCGAGTGATGGTCGCTACACGATTGTGTTCAACGGAGAGATTTTCAATTACAAAGAGTTGCGTGCTGAGTTGGAGAAAGAAGGATGTGTGTTTCGGAGTCAGAGTGATACGGAGGTGTTGTTGATGTTATACCAACAACAAAAACCCGGTTGGATGCAAAGTCTTAACGGCTTTTTTGCATTCGTAGTATTTGATAAGTTAACCGGATCGCTTTCGATGTACAGAGATCGTTATGGCGAAAAACCTCTCTACTATTATAAGAACCAAGATTTTCTTGCTTTCGCTTCTGAGGTCAAAGGACTAACAGCCTTTATTCAAAACAGGGAATTGAATCGTGGAAGCATCGCAGCCTTTCTGCACTTAAATTATTCTCCGTTAGGTTTTGGTGTTCTGGACGGGATTGGACGGATTGGTCCTGGAGAAATAGAGCATCAGGATGGTAAAAATGAGTTTTCACTTGTTGATGATAAGTTTTACATTCAAAAGTTTGCCCTCAATCAAAGAAGCCCCGACTCATATTCAATTGCAAAGAATAAAGTATATGATCTCCTGAACAAGGCTGTTGAAAGGCGACTGATATCGGATGTTCCCATCGGATCATTTTTAAGCGGTGGTGTAGATTCTTCTATTGTTTCTGCCATTGCTTCAAAGCACAAGACAAACATTGAAACATTTTCTGTTGGATATGCCGATGAACCGTTCTTCGATGAAACCGAATATGCAAAATTGGTTTCCAAACACATTGGAAGTAAGCATCACGTTTTTTCGGTAACCAACAAAGATCTTCTTGAATCGTTGCATACGTTCCTCGAACATCTTGATGAACCGTTTGCAGATTCCTCAGCATTGGCAGTAAACATACTTGCACGTGAAACCAGAAAACATGTTACAGCTGCAATTTCTGGAGACGGTGCCGATGAGTTATTTGCGGGATATAATAAACATGCAGCCGAGTTTCTTGCGCGAAATCCGGGCGGTCGTGAATCATTCATTCGGGCAGGAAAATCACTTTGGAATGTTCTTCCCGCCTCTCGAAATAGCAAAACGGGTAACACCATTCGGCAATTGCGAAAATTTGCGCATGGAATGTCTCTTAGCCCGAAAGATCGTTACTGGGAATGGGCAGGTTACACCCAGAAAGGACAATTGACCGAACTTGTCGGCACAGAACCATCAGAACATATAAAAAGATATTCAACCGAAGACTTTTCAGATGGAGTTAACGCGGACATGAACGACGTCCTCCGCGCCGACTTCAAACTCGTTCTCGAAGGCGACATGCTCGTCAAAGTCGACCGAATGAGTATGTTGAACAGTCTTGAAGTTCGTTCTCCTTTTCTCGATCATGAACTCGTGGAGTATGTAATGTCTCTTCCTTCGGAATACAAAATCAATCGTCACGAACGCAAACGCATTCTCAAAGATGCTTGTCGCGATTTATTGCCGCCGGAAATTTTCTCCCGCAAGAAACAAGGCTTTGAAGTTCCGCTCCTGAAATGGTTCCGTGGCGATTTGCGCGGAATGATTGACGAACTGCTCGATGAGAAGTTCCTGAAGGAACAGAACCTGTTTAATCCGGAAGAAGTGAAGAATATCCGGAAACAGCTGCACTCGAATGATCCGGGCGATTCGGCTGCGAGGATTTGGGGGCTGATTGTGTTTCAATCGTGGTGGAAAAAGTATCTCGCCTAGATCGTGACGTGCTTCGGCGGGCACGGCGTGTGGTGTCGGGATCCCAATCCCGACACAGACTGAGGCCGTGTCAGGATACGATCCTGACACCACGTGTAGCCGTGCTCACCGTGGCGCCGTGGCAAGGCAGGAACAACGTTCCTTAACAACACACATGTACCAAAGTCGTCGGTAAACCGTTATTTTAGCGTCATGAAACCGCCCGAGCGGTTCACGAATTCCCTAATTGAAAAAAAATAACACATGAGTAAGTACCTACCGGTATTCGTCCTCATTTTCTCTCTCGCTGCTTGCACCGAAGATCGTCCCGAAAACGTTCAGAAAGTCGATACGCCAATTGTAGCGATTGTTGATACGCCGATTTTTATCATCGACACATTTATTGGTGCTGATGGAATGCCGGTTTATGTAAAACACGATTGCTCCATTATTCGCAAAAGAATTCCGGCTGATAGTGCGCTCGAAGAACTGCAATATGATCTGGATGAACTTGCGTATTGCGTCGACAGTTTCGATTTCCGTTATGTTGTTCCGAATCTTCTCGCGAGTTGGTTGGGTGAAGAACGCGTGAAAGGAAATACGAACGCTACTTACGGCGATTTCCTGAAACACCTCAACGAATTCAAAGGCACAGAAGGATACGCACAATTGCACGATCAGGTGATGACACTCGATAGTGTGAAATCACTTCCATTCGATGCAAGTAAGATTGAATCAATGAAAGCAACGTTTGGTAAACTTGGCATGACAGGTTCCGAATGGAACGCGCTCTCCGGCTTTGCAAAAACATATCCTGTTCCCGATAAATCGAAAGCGATTTTCACATGGGGCGATATGATGGAAGCTTTTGAAATCTATTACACCCAATACACCGAAACGCACTAACCCCGAATGAAATCCCGACGTTTTCAGCCGGGATTCACGAATTCAAGAACATGAAACAGTTAATCATGAATAAAAAGTACGCTTACCTCCTGCTTCTTCCGATTACTTTCCTGATTTCATGTGGACCTGATGATCCTGTTGTTAATGGCGACTCAACAAAAACAGTTGAACGTGATTTCTTTCGTGAAGGAATCGATAAACTCAAACGCAACGGATTCCTGAAAGAATATTCCGGAACAAGACTGGATTCATTAATTGCAGTTCATCGCGTTGATTCAAGTAACGGCATGAAAAATCTTCTTGCGGCTTCCGGAGATCTACTACATGTCGACATCAGATTAAATGGTCGCGCACCACATGAAGTTTATAAAACCATTGCTGATTCGATCGGCACGAAATAT
Organism: uncultured Chryseobacterium sp.; assembly: GCA_964447465.1. Classification (GTDB taxonomy): domain Bacteria; phylum Bacteroidota; class Bacteroidia; order Palsa-965; family Palsa-965. Next base: position 1,243 of record CAYUTR010000215.1, on the reverse strand, counting down.
CCTGATCTTAAACCTTCGGAGGTCAAACATGAATACGTGTTGGAAAAACGGATCATTGCCGGTGAGCCCATGATTGACACCGGTTGGGTTATACTTGACCAGAAATTAGGAGAGCAGTGGTATTCCCGTCAACTGTATTACTGGCCCGATTGGCCGGTAGATAATTTCGTGTACTGTGCGTACAATACCTACCTCGCCGACCAGAACAAAGACACACGTTTATATCTCGCGCAATACTTTACAACATCACGCGACACCGGCTTAGGTGATGATTACCTCGGCGATATGGATGTTGACCATCTTGGTGTAATCCGTTTAACCAAACAGCAGGCAGATACTTTAATGACCATTCCTGAACTCGCACTCGAGCCGCAACCTGAATTTGATGTGTACAAATCTGCGAAGGTCGATGAAGAGCTTCAGAAGCTCTGGTCAACAGGAATTTTCAGCAATGAAAAATGGTTCGACACCATTGCAACCGACGTGAGACGGAATTCCATTTATCGTCAGCAGGACATTATCGATTTCTACGACGATTACTTCGCAACACTGATGTTCGATACATTGAACCCGTTCAATCCATACCAGGAGATGCTGACGTCTTTAGAAACGAAGTCACAGGGATTCTTTGATCCTTCCGGCACCGGCGATGAAGTTATCGGTCAAACCAACGTTCACGCAGTTCGCTTCACATTAAAGGGAAAAGTTTATGAACGCGATTTCCAGTCTAAGAATGGAATCGAATCACCCTACTTCATCGACTTTGTAAATGAAGCGTTAGCAGAACAGAATGCAGGCGGAGCGTTTTATTCCGTCTCCCTCTTTAACCAAACTGCAATGGCTATCTTCATTGAAGACAAGAAACTCGAGGCGGTTACAAAATCGGGATTCTTCACTGCGATTGAAAAAGGTGCGCCGAGTGAGTTGAAGATTATTTATGGAGATCCCCCGCAGGCATTCTAGATTTACTTCCCGAAATAACACTTCACAAAAGTGGTATCCGCACAGTTGTTTCTAAACACTTCTGTCGTCCAGAAAATTGGAGCTTTCCCTGGAGTAAACAAGAGCACACCATCCTGCGAACGATAAGGTCCTGCATCAACTATGTACTCTGTTGTTGCGTCAGTAAAGAACAAAACGTTCCGGTATTTTATCGTATCAGTTATCTGAATGTTGCAGCGCTCTAATACCGGACGAACTATTTCAGTATAGTAACCCTGTTGATCAAGCACGCGATAACGCC
>CAYUTR010000214.1:0-8980 GCA_964447465.1 uncultured Chryseobacterium sp. | reverse complement strand
CCACTTTTTGCTTAGGCGCAACTGGTGGAGGCGTTTGCTGTGCGCGAAGTTTATTGAACGATGCCAGGGCAAGTAATCCTGCTAGAAATAATACAACGATCCTTGCACCGGTGCCTTGATGTGACGGCTGACGATTACTCTGTTCTGTTGTTTTCATATTCTTGGTTGTTGTTTGAATTTTCGGTTTGATTATTTTTTGCTCTTGTTGAAGTGATAAGCGTATGAGAAATACGGAATCACAAAAAGATCTCCGTCAGTGATATCACCAAGCGTAGTACCGGCAACATCAAATGTGTGACGACCACTTCCGATGCGGAATCCACCGGTCAGTTGTGGACGATAGTGATAGCTGATCTGCGGATTCGAATAATTGCCATTGGTGTATTCATAATCACGAACGGGGAAGAAATAATTCTCCGTTACCAACGAAAATCCATCAGTGATGCGCAACATTCCGCTGAAATTCAGAATCGGACGCTGGGTTGCATTCCAGTCTCCATCAGCCATTACTGCTCCGTATCCTGCAGTAAAAGTTGCATTCGTACAGCGATCACCGAATGTGATGCTACCGAATCCGCAACCAACACCTACACCAATTCCCATCATCGTTGTAATCAGCATTCCACCGGCTGCAACGTGTACGTTCTCACCGATCTGACGACCGTATTTCATATCCGCATAGAATCCGATTGGCATGATAATACCTGCACCAACTGAAACACGATCTGATACTCCGTAACGGAAACCGTTCATGAGGATCATGATGTTCTGATAATAGCCTTCACCTTTTTTCAATGGAATTGCGGAAGGAGCAAAAAGGTAACGTGTGCCGTGATCATACGAAGGAACAGCGGCAACAGCTGCGCCCGAAGTGAAGCTTGCAATGTTCACGTTAGTGATTTTGATTTCACCCAGCTTATTCGCATCAATCGTAATTGTGGTTTCATCCTGCGCAATTACTTTACCCATGTACTGTTTGCCCGAACTCATGGTGAACGTATACACAGTACCAGTCTCCACAACCTGCAGCAACTCGATGTTCGACTGAAGCAGTGTGAGTTGACCAAGGATCGGATCATTCACAACGACCTGTCCTTCTGTTTGTGATTCCAACGTGCCGGAAACTTTTGTTCCGTTCGTAAGCGTCACAATACAGTAGTGTGGATTACTCACAGTAGTTGTGTCCTGTGCATTCGTCACTGTTACTGATAACAACAAGATTGCGGTTGCAATTATCTTTTTGAAGTGAAGTACATTTTTCATGGCGTGATGTTTATTAGTTGGTTCGGGAACAAACATAGACCCATGAAAAGCGGACACGAAACGGACAAATGCGCACAGTTTGTGATTCGGGGCGCTGCATCCAAAACAAGATTGTGGGGATTAGGATTTGATCCTATTATTTGCGATTTTCGCAAAACCCAGTCCGCTGACTGGACTTAATGCAAGTATTACCGCCGCAATTGGCATTATCAGTAAATAAGCCATGAGTAACCCCGAAAGAACTGTACAACAGGAGTTTATCACACGTTTGAAGGATGCACTGCCCGCAAACAAATCGCTGGTCGATGAACTTTCTGACATATTAAAAGTGAGTAATGACAGCGCCTATCGCCGCATTCGTGGCGAAACTGCGCTCACGATAGATGAAGTCAGTAAGCTCTGCGCCTACTACCGCATTCCGTTTGATCATTTCGCACAAACTGAAAGCGGCAAGAGCTCGGTAACATTTCAATACAGTCATCTGTCTGCCGACTTCATGCGCTTTGAAGAATACTTGTCTTCATTGTTAGCGCAAATGGAGATCATCCGTAAAACTGATCCCAAAGAAATTATCTGGTGCGCAGAAGATGTTCCGATATTTCATCACTTCCGCTATCCGAAACTGTGTGCGTTTAAATTGTTTTACTGGTCTAAGTCAATTCTGAGTGCGCCTGAGTACGAGGACATAAAATTCACTCCGGGCTTAATGCCGGCATCTGCGGTCGAGAAAGTGAAGAAGATTTTTGAGAATTATCAGAAAATTCCTTCGATAGAAATCTGGACAGAAGACACACTGAACAGTACGTTAAAGCAGGTAGAGTATTATGCTGAGTCGGGAAGCTTTGAAACAATTGACGATGCAAAGGACATTGTGAACGAAATCGAACAGATGATCAAAAGTCTCGAACGTCAGGTTTCAAAAAGCATCAAGTTCACCGGCGATGCCCCCGCTCCTGGCGATAATGTTGAATTCAAACTGTATTTCTCCGACCTTATGGTAGGAACGAACAGCATTCTCATTACAGCCGGATCGAGTAAAGTGTGTTATCTCTCCATCAACACATTTAATTCCATGGCTACTACCAACGCTGGGTTCAATGAAGAAAATGATCGTTGGGTCAGAAATATTATCCGGAAGTCAACGCTGATCAGCGGAGTATCTGAAAAGCAACGCATGAAGTTTTTCAAACTACTCTACGATAAAATTGCGCAGACCCGTGCCAAAATCGAAGCGAACTGATTGGGATGCTGAAGCGGTGCGCGAATTTTTAGAGCGTAAAACTTCAGAATTCAATCGTCCCGAATTTATTCCGGAAGATCCAATTTCAGTTCCGCACTTATTTTCAAGAAAAGAAGACCGGGAAATCGCAGGATTTCTCGCTGCTACTATTGCCTGGGGACAACGTCCGACAATTGTAAGAAACGGAATGCGCATGATGGACCTGATGAGTCATTCACCTTACGAGTTTGTCATGAATGCCGGACCGAAAGATCTCGCTAAAGTTTCCTCGTTTGTGCATCGCACCTTTAACGGTGGAGATTTTGCCACTTTTCTGCGCTGTCTTAAAAACATTTACGTGAAACACGGTGGATTAGAATCCGTATTTACGGTCGCGTTGAAAAAAGAAAATAAAATGTTGGATGCCATTTCTGCTTTCCGGACAGTTTTCTTTTCCATTAAGCACGATGCACGAACAGAAAAGCATGTTTCAGATCCTGCGCGTAATTCTTCGGCGAAAAGAATCAATATGTTTTTGCGCTGGATGGTACGGAAAGACGGCAACGGCGTTGATTTCGGAATCTGGAAAAAGATTCCAACGGCTGCGCTGATGATTCCACTCGATGTTCATGTTGGAAATGTAGCCCGCGAACTGAAATTACTTCACCGGAAACAGGACGATAGAAAAGCGGTTGAAGAACTCACACAAATGTTACGGCAATTTGACCCGATTGATCCTGTGAAATATGACTTTGCATTGTTCAGCGTAGGGATAAAGAAAAGTCTCACCACCACCTGCATTTAACAACCGATAGATAAAAATTGCAATCATCTTACCTCAATAAAATGAAAAACCTGCTGCTCTCCTGCTCGATTCTGATTTCTTTAGTTTCATTCGCACAAAAATCCGGTATTCCAGTTGTGAAAGAACCGAAGTCAACCCCATCTTCAGAACGTGCGTTCGGATTGAAGATGAAGAAGGATTCGGAGAAACGATCCATTGTCGGAGATCTGGAGTTCAGAAATATCGGACCGTCAATTATGAGCGGCCGTGTGGTCGACATTGATGTAAATCCTGCCGATCCCACGATCTTCTATGTTGCGTACGCAAGCGGTGGTGTTTGGTACACGAACAACAACGGCACCAGCTTTACTCCTGTTTTTGATAATGTTCATGAAATAAATATCGGCGACATTGCTGTTGACTGGAATGCGAAGCCAAATGCAACAATCTGGGTCGGGACCGGCGAAGCAAATTCTTCCCGTTCCTCTTATGCCGGAACAGGAATATATAAGAGCGTGAACGGTGGAAAGTCCTGGGAATACAAAGGACTTCCTGAATCACATCACATCGGTCAGATTGTAATCGACAGAAGTAATCCGAATACAGTATTCTGCGCCGTGATTGGTCATTTATTTTCTTTCAATCGCGATCGTGGGTTGTACAAAACAACAGATGGCGGTGAAACATGGAAACAGGTATTGTTCATTGATGAATCCACTGGTGTGATTGATGTACAACAAGATCCGAACGACAGCAAAATCATTTATGCAACAGCCTGGCATCGCGAACGTGTGATCTACAATTTCGTGGAGGCCGGCGGCAAGTCAGGAATTTACAAGAGCGTTGATGGTGGAGAATCATTCACATTGCTGACAACTGAAGCAACCGGCTTTCCGCAGAAGGAAGGTGTTGGACGAATCGGTCTCGCGATTTTTCCCGGTAACAGCAATGTGATGTACACAATTGTCGACAACCAATCGTTTCTTCCCAGTGGTGAGAAAACTTCCGATAAACTTACCCCTGGTAAATTACGTGCTATGACCAAAGAAGGTTTTCTCGCACTAAGCGATGAAGCGGTCACTGAATATCTCGAGGATCATCGTTTTCCCGAAAAGTATACACCTGCTTCTGTAAAAGCAGATATCACGGCAGACAAATATCTTCCACTTGCGCTTGCGGATTTTGTAGAAGATGGAAACGCGAATCTGTTCAACCGCCCGATTTACGGAGCGGAAGTCTGGGCATCTGTTGACGGAGGAAAATCGTGGAAGAAAAACAGTGATAAAGCAATCAGCAGCTTGTTTTATTCCTACGGATACTATTTCGGAAAAATCTGGATTTCTCCGTTTGATCAGAATGAACTGTTTATTGCCGGAGTTGGTTTGCTTCATTCGAAAGATGCAGGCAAAACGTGGACAACTGCAGACGGAGATAATCAGCATGGCGATCATCATGCGATGTGGATTAATCCTTCACGACGCGGTCATCTCATCAACGGAAATGACGGTGGTCTGAACATTTCCTGGGACAACGCTGCACATTGGACAAAATGCAATACACCATGTGTTGGTCAGTTTTATGGAATCGCAACCGATATGGCAACACCGTATAATGTTTACGGCGGATTGCAGGACAATGGTGTTTGGTGCGGATCGAGCAACAACTACGAATCGACCAGCTGGCACGGAGAAGGACAGTACGGTTGGAAATTTATTCTCGGCGGTGACGGCATGCAGGTGCAGGTTGACACGCGTGATAATGAAACAGTTTACACCGGTTATCAGTTCGGACATTACTATCGACTGAATAAAAACACCGGTGAACAACACGAAGTTCGTCCGCAAATGGAATTGGGTGACAAACCACTTCGCTTCAGCTGGCAAACTCCAATCTGGCTATCACAGCACAACCAGGACATACTTTACATTGGCGCACAACGATTGTTCCGCAGTATGGACAAAGGAGAAACCTTCATTCCTATCTCCGGTGATCTTACACGAGGATCAAAAACCGGTGATGTGCCTTATGGCTGTTTATCAACGATCAATGAATCGACATTGAAGTTTGGTTTGATCTACACCGGCAGCGACGACGGATTAATTCACGTGACGAAAGATGGTGGCGTAACGTGGTCACGCATTTCTGATAATCTGCCCCAGCATTTGCGCGTGAGTCGTGTCATTGCATCATCACATGTTGAAGGACGCGTGTATGCAACGCTCAGTGGTTGTCAGTGGGATCATTTCAAACCATACGTGTATGTTTCCGAAGATTACGGTGCAAGCTGGAAACAGATCTTCACTGATCTTCCTTGTGAGGCCGTGAATGTTGTGCGTGAAGATCCAGTGAATGAAAATCTTCTCTTCGTCGGCACAGACAACGGTTTGTATTGCACTGTTGATCGCGGAAAAATTTCCATGCGTATGACGAACGGAATTCCGGCAGTAGCTGTTCATGATTTAGTGATTCAGTCGCGCGAGCATGATCTTGTAGTTGGCACACACGGGCGTTCCATTTACGTTGTAGATATTGGAGCACTTGAACAGTTCGATGCTACAAATATGAACGACTTCTACGTTTACGAACCGGGAACGGTGAAAATTCAAAAGGAGTATGAAGTTTCCGACGATGGCGACTACCACCTCTACGGCAAAGCAAATGTTCCGTTCACGTGGTATGTACCTTATGAAGGCACAGTAAACGTGGAAGTCAGAACCACACTTGACGACGTGTTGATTTCAGAATACACCGACAGCAGCATTCTTGGTGTCAACATTTTCCCTGTGCTGCTCATTGTTGATTCAGTCAACGCAGTTTCTTATCAGCGCTGGCTCGATTCACATAACGCGAAGAGTGATCCGGAGAAATATACATCAGGAAGATTGCTTCCGCTTGCAGGAGAATTTACGGTAACCTTCACCTATCGCTCGAAAAGCGGAAGAGAAGCAACAGAAGAAAGACAGTTGATTCTCGTAAAAGGACGGGATTAGGCGCTCTAACCTTAAGACAGAGAATGAACTCCCAAAATGATTGATCGACGCGTGTAATTGAAGTATATTAGTCAGGACAAACCAATTTCTGACCCATGAAACAATATTTACTTCCGATTTCCATTGGAATTCTTCTAAGCGGCAGTCTCTGTGCGCAAGTAGTAACAACCTTTAATTACACGGGTGCACAACAATCTTACACCGTTCCTTCCTGTGTTTCTTCAATCACTATTGATATTTCAGGCGCGCAAGGGGGCGGAGACGCATCCAATCCGGGTGGTTTAGGCGGACGCGTAGTCGCAACAATTCCTGTTAGCGCAGGTCAGACATTTTACGTTTATGTAGGCAGCAATCCGGGTAACACAAATCCCGGTGGATATAATGGTGGCGGTAACGGCGCAGGTAGCGGACTAGGTGCAGGAGGAGGCGGAGCATCTGATGTTCGTTTTGGCGGAACAGCTGTGACGGACAGAATTATTGTTGGAGGTGGTGGAGGTGGATCTTCTAGCAACGGAGGACAATCACTTGGCGGCGCCGGTGGTGGAATGACAGGAGCATCAGGCACATTAGGAGGAAATCCATGGGCTTGTTCTCAACTTACTGTAGCTACAGGCGGAACGCAAAGCGCAGGTGGGCTCGGAGGTACGTCGGTAAGTTGTGCATGGAATGGAGCGAACGGAACTCTCGGAAACGGTGGCGCTGGATATCCTGTTTATACCTGTGGGGGTGGCGGAGGCGGATATTACGGAGGTGGTGGTGCGCATAATGGTTGTGCAGGTGGAGGTGGAAGCAGTTATACAAGCGGAAGTTTCGCATCAATTACACACACGCAAGGTTATCAAACCGGCAATGGCGTTGTAATTATTACAGAGAATAGTGGTGCACTTGGTGCAGGTCCTATTTCAGGAACTGATTCTTTGTGTGATGGATCTACCGCAACATACAGTACCGTGCCATTACCGGGAGCGACTTCATATACATGGAGTGTTCCCGCAGGTGTAACAATCAATTCCGGACAAGGAACAAACACAATCAATATTACTGCAGGAATGCCGGGTGGTAATATTTCTGTTTATGGAACATTTGTATGTGGCAGTGGAGCACCAGCGACATTCTCGTTGACCGTAGTGAGCAATCCAATCGTGTCTGCGACCGCAACTGATTACACAGTTTGTACAGGCACAGCAACAACAGTTAACGGAAGCGGCGCAACATTGTATAGTTGGTCAGGCGGAGTAACGGATGGAGTTCCATTCACACCTATCGCAAGCATGACGTACACCGTAACCGGATCAAACGCATTCGGTTGTTCTGATACTGCATCGGTGCCGATTACTCTACTACCCGTTCCTTCAGTTAACCTCGGTGCTGATACCGTATTATGCGGAGGGTCGTTGCAACTCGATGCCGGAAATGCAGGATCGACTTATACATGGAGTACCACAGATACAACTCAAATGATCAGCGTGAACAATACAGGATCGTATATGGTAACTGTTACAGATGTGAACGGTTGTCAGAACTCGGATCAGATTGACGTAACAGTTAATACGCCTCCAAATGTAATGGCAACTGCAGCGATGTTCATTGCTTGTTCAGATGATGATTCAATTGCACTCATCGGAACACCAGCGGGTGGAATGTGGAGCGGGACAGGAGTTTTTGGGTCAATGTTCAGTCCCGTTAATGCAGGAATGGGTAATCATGTAATCACTTACGTCTACACTGATGCAAATGGTTGTTCCGCTCAGGACACAACTTCTGTTTTTGTTGATCCTTGTCTTAGTGTTCACTCCGTTGGTAACGAATCGTTCAGTATTTATCCGAACCCATCAAGTGATGTTGTAAACGTTCAGGTGAATATTCCGACAGAAAATATACTTATCGAATTAACTGATGCACAAGGAAGATTAGTGTACAGTTTCCGTGACGAAAAAGCGAATACAGGGTATTTTGTTCGGATAGATCTCGACGATTTTGCTGAAGGTGTTTACCTGATGAGGATTACATCATCAACCGGAATCCAGATGCAGCAGATTGTAATTCAGAAATAAAAAAATTGAAATTGGAAAGCGTCCTTGCGATATTCGTCAGGACGCTTTTTTATTTAAACTCCTCGAGCCACAAATCGTGTTCCCATTCGAGTGGTTGGATTTCCATGCGCTGCACTTCCAGAGCCTTTGCTTCAGGATGACCGTGATATAGTTCAGCAATAGTCTGGTGCTTGACATTCGTGTAACGATAAACTTCGCTATCAAAACAACGAAGGAAAAAAGTTTGTTCCACACCTATCGGATAGCCGGTTTGATATGGTGGTACGTAATACATCGTCGACAACTTTGCGCGTAAAACGTCATCAAACAAAAACCAACCTAGTTCAATTGAATCCCTCTCGTTCTTCGCATAAAGAACAGGACAGATTTTAGTAATAGAAAATATTCCGGAACCTTTATTGGGACTGTACCACCAATCTTCCTGCACCTTGTAACCGATCACATGATATTGCGGATTGCATTTATCAATTCGTGCATGAAATTCAGACATGGATTGTAATACCAGCATCTGATCGTCTTCCGCAACCTGAACAACTCCTCGATCTCTTAAAGCGATTAGCGTGTCAACAAGTGCATTGTTCGCGAATATCGGATTGTACTGCACATACGGAATGAATCGCCACAGACGTGCTGACATAGTTACCGAATCGGGTTTGATAACAAAATACAT
>CAYUTR010000213.1:1689-9005 GCA_964447465.1 uncultured Chryseobacterium sp. | reverse complement strand
TTCAACAAACCTCACCTGCTTCAACGCCTCGAACGGTGCAATTGATGTTGACGCAACTGGTGGAACAGGTCCTTACGTGTACACATGGACACCAAACGTTTCAACAACAGACACTGCGTCGAATCTTGCATCAGGTAACTACACGATTGTTGTGACAGATGTTTCCGGTTGCAGCTCTACGGTAACCGTGCTGTTGACAGAACCTTCATTGCTAACCGTACAGGCAAGTGCAAATCCTCCTACAGTATGCGTTGGAACTCCGGTAACGTTGAACTCAAACGCTGGTGGTGGAACACCGGTGTATTCGTTCGAATGGACACCAGGACCATTAGCTGGCCAGTCACAGAACATCAACCCGTTGGTAACTACAACATACACGGTAACAGTTACTGATGCGAACGGATGTACTGCAACTTCACCGGTTCTTGTCACCGTAAATCCAATGCCGGTTCCACTCTTTGCAGCTGATATAACTTCCGGTTGTGTACCGGTGTGTGTAACGTTCTCTGACCTGGCAACAGTCACATCAGGATCTATCACCGGCTGGTCGTGGGATTTTGGTGACAACACAACTTCAACGCAGCAGAATCCGCCGCAGCATTGTTACAACACACCGGGAGTTTACACCGTGATACTTACTGTTACTACCAATGCAGGTTGCTCGCAGACGCTCACGATGACGAATTACATCTCGGTGTTCGCGATGCCGGTTGCATCGTTTGGTGCATCGCCACAACCAACCACGATCATCAATCCGACAATTACGTTCACCGACTCTTCAACAAATGCAGCAGAGTGGCTGTGGAGTTTTGGTGATGTAATCGGATCGTCGTCAACCGATCAGAATCCAACGTTCACTTATCCTGAGCCAGATTGTTATCTCGTAGAACTCGAAGTAACATCGATTGATGGATGCGTTGATACAGACACACAAACAGTTTGTATCGCACCGGATGTATCGATCTATGTTCCGAATACATTCTCTCCGGATGGAAATGCACTGAATGATGAGTTCATTCCGGTTACCATTGGTATTGATGAAGACAATTATGAACTCTGGATCTTCGATCGCTGGGGCAATATGATTTTCTACTCGGATGATCTCAATAAAGGCTGGGACGGAAGAGTGCAAGGTGAAGACGACATCTGCCAGATTGATACGTATGTGTGGAAAATCAAGGCACAAGACGTACTTGGTAACAAGCACAACCTGATCGGTCACGTTAACCTGATCAAATAATTGACTGAACGATTAAATAGAAGCTCCCGGCGAACTTATCCCGGGAGTTTTTTTATTCCCGCCCGTCTTGAGTACCTTAGTTGCCGGTAATCCAAAAAAGATGAAACAACGTTACACAGTAATTACAGTGATCACATTTTTATTTTGTGGGATTCTCAATGCACAGATTCCTTTGCAATGGGGAGCACGTTACAACGCACCTCCGGATATGGCAGACGAAGCGCGAGACATTGTTGTGGATGCAGCAGGTAATGCTTACGTAACAGGATCTGGATTTAATACTGGTGGTAATCTAGATGTAATCACCATTAAGTACGATGTGAACGGAAACCAAATGTGGGTCCGTAATTACGATCGTGGCGCTTCAGCAAATGACGAAGGAAAATCGATTGCACTGGATCCATCAGGCAACGTATATGTAACGGGTTATAGCACCGGAGCAACCACTGGCGGCGATGCGGTAACGATCAAGTACGATAATGCAGGAACACAGCAGTGGGTAATGTTCTACGACGGAACCAACAATCAGGACGATGCAAGAGCTATTGCAGTAGATGCAGCCGGCAACTCTTACATCTGCGGTTATACCAGCGATTCTTTGTATTTCTTCAACACCCTTACCATCTGTTACAACACTGCTGGAACCCAGCAGTGGGTGCAAACTTACGATGGTCCGATCAGCGGAAATGATGAGTTGCTGGATATCGTGATTGATGGTTCGTCAAATGTTTATGTAACAGGAAATACTGAAGGTGCTGCGATCGATTATAATGTGCTGATCATTAAATACAATTCTTCAGGAGCTCAACAATGGTTGCAAACTCATGCGGGGCCAAGCGGCGGCGATTATGGAAAAGCGATCGCACTGGATCAAAGTAACAACGTACTCGTTGGTGCACAAAGCGGCGTGAGCGGCAACTGGTTCGACTATCTAATCATGAAATATTCGAATGCTGGAACGCAGTTATGGGCTAGCACTTACAATAATGGCAATCCGGGCAGTAATCGTTATGAGGACCTTTGGGAAATTGCAACAGACAATGCAGGTTATGTTTATGTGACTGGTCAGAGTCAGGCAACTGGCAACAACTCTACACCTCCTGATATGGCCACGCTCAAGTTTACACCTGCAGGTAGTCAGGTTTGGGTGCGCCGGTACGACGGAGGATTTAGTAATGCCGACGATCGCGCATATGCAATGGTTTTGGACGATACCGCAAATGTTTACATCGCCGGTTACAGCAAGAATGCAACGAACAACGACTTCATGACAATAAAGTATGACAGTTCCGGTACTCTGGAGTTCGCGTTACGATTTAACAGCCAATACAACGGAATCGATCAGATAAATGCCATCGCTTTAAATAGTGGCGACATTTATGTTACAGGAGTTTCTGCCAATGCAGCAAACACGGATTATCTCACAATCAAGTACAGTTACGATGCGGTTGGAGTAAACGAACACGCTTCGGCTATAAGCCACATGCAGGTTTATCCCAATCCATCGAGCGACATAATCAACGTCCAACTTGATGCAAGTCTCCAGGAAAATTGCACCATCCTGATCGCCGATATTTCAGGCAGAGTTGTGCTCCAAACTACTATGTCCACAGGCATCCAGAACCAGCAGATTAACATCGCAGAATTGGCCCAAGGCACCTATACGCTAAGCTGCTTTAGTGCAGAAAATAGCCTGCTGGCGACTCAACTAATCATCAAAAACTAATCGATTTCAGGTTAAAATCAAGGGTGGAGAAATCCACCCTTTTTGTTATGGATGTTCCAATTTTCCATAACTTTGAAACACTGCTGTTTAGTGTCGGCAAACACCTTTCAGCAGCATGTATATTTTAAGACCTGAATCATGAAAAAACTCGTACCTGCATTTTGTGTACTTGCAATGCTTTTGTCGTACGCGACTATTCATGCGCAAGCTCCTGGCCCAATTGTTTGTCCGATTTCTGCTGGTCCCGATCAGACTATTTGCGCACCTAACTGCGCAAACTTAACGGGAACTTATGTCGACAGCAAGCTTCCTGGAACAGGTGCAAACGCATACACAATTGCTACCATTCCGTATGCACCAGATGCATACAACGTGGGTACTGCAATTGCACTGTCCGATGATCAGTGGTCACAGGTTATTCCTATTCCTTTCAACTTTTGTTTTTACGGTAACACTTATAATCAATGCTTGATTGGTTCTAACGGGATTGTAACATTTAACCTGGGTACTGCTGGGGGTTATTGCACCTGGCCTATTCCTGCAACGAATGCTCCGTCCAACACTTACGGTTTTAGCAATTGCATCATGGGTCCTTGGCACGACATGAATCCTGGTGTCGGCGGGCAGATTCGTTATACAACATATGGTTCCGCACCTTGCCGTCGTTTCGTTGTGAGCTGGTATCAGGTTCCAATGTATTCTTGCGGAACACCACTCACTCAACAGGTAACACTTTACGAGACAACAAACGTAATTGACAACTACATTCAGGTACGTGCAAGTTGTTCATGGAACAGCAACCGGGCTATTCAAGGTGTAATGAATAATGGCGGTACCCAGGCAGTTGTTGTACCAGGTCGTAATGCAACGAATGCAGGATGGACTACAAACAATGATGCTCGCCGTTACTATCCGAATGGGGCGACGAACGTTGTTGTAGGATGGTACCAGGGCGCTGCATTAGTCAGCGCAACTGTCAATGCTACAGTTTGTCCGATCGTAACTACAACGTACACGTTCCAGGCAGTCTACACAAACTGTAACGGTAGCACTGTTCTGGTGAATGACCAGATGATTGTTACTGCAAGCAGTTTATCTGTTACCGCTACTCCTGCAACGCAAACTATTTGTAACGGCGGAAGCGCAAACCTCACTGCAAACGCTGCGGGCGCTGTTAGTTGGCAATGGAATATTATTCCGGGAAATGCTTTTGTTAGCAATCTTCAGAACATTACAGTCTCTCCTACTACAACCACGAGTTACGTTGTCACAGCCACAGATGCAGCCGGTTGTCAAGGGATGGATACGGTCGTCGTCATTGTAAGTGCGATGACTACACAGGATGCCGGTCCGAACGACACGGTTTGTTCCGGTGCGTGCGCAACACTCACTGCCAGCGGTGGTATTACTTACGCGTGGACAGCAGATCCGTCCATTGCAGGTCCGCTCAACACAGCTTCAGTTAATGCATGTCCTACCACAACAACATTGTATCATGTTACAGTAACAGATGCAGCAGGATGTACGGGTATGGACAGCGTCACAATATTTGTTGCTCCAACTATTCTCACCATTAACGCTCTCGGAACAAACGTCTCCTGCTTCAATGCATGCGATGGTACAGGTTCTGCGGCAGCGAATGGTGGATTTCCTCCATATGCGTACACATGGTCGAACTTGATGACAGGTGCAAACATTTCCAACTTGTGCGCAGGACCTTATACGGTTACTGTAACAGATGCTATCGGATGCAGCGCTACAGCGAATATTACGATAACAGAGCCAACTGCATTGGACGTGCAGTCGACAAACATTTCCACTGCTAACTGCGGACAGAACGATGGTTCGGTTACGATTTCCATTTCAGGTGGAACTCCGGGATATACGATTGCATGGCCATCAGGTGGTAACGGTCTTACTGAAAACAACCTTCCTCCGGGACAGGTTTGTGTTACTGTAACTGACGTGAACGGTTGTGATACCATTGTATGTTTTACTGTACCAAACACCCCTGGTGCAACTGCAACAATCGTTTCCTTCAATAACGTTTCCTGCTTTAGTGCATGCGATGGCGATGCAACCGCATCAGGTAGCGGTGGTACTGCACCATACAATTTTTCCTGGAATACAGTCCCGGTGCAGAATACACCAACTGCAAGCAATCTGTGTCCCGGAACCTACACTGTATTGATGACAGATGCAGCGGGTTGTACAGGAAGTACAACAGTTACAATTACAGAACCGCCATTGTTGACAGTAATTGCCGGAACATCAGCAACAATCTGTATCGGTCAATCTGCAAACCTTACTGCTGCAGGACAAGGAGGAACAGCACCTTACCAGTATGCATGGACAGATGGTGTGAGCAACTGGCTCGTTCCTAACCCAAGTGTTTCTCCAGTGGTAACAACGACATATAGTGTTGTTGTTACTGATGCGAACAATTGCATTTCAGCTGTTCAAATGGTTACGATCACAGTAAATCCTCCGTTGTCAGTGAACGCAATCACCACACAGGTTGTATGTCAGAATACAGTTGTCAATCTGTCTGCGGTTGCAGCTGGTGGAGATGGAAATTATACTTACACATGGACTCCTGGTCCACTGGTTGGACCTAACGTAACCGTAACTGCAACAGCAACGCAACAGTACACTGTTACAGTAACAGACGGTTGCGGAACACCACTTGCAACCGATACAGTGTCGGTAATCATTAACCCTGCACCGATTCCAACGTTTACAACACTTCAGGCAGCACAGGGTTGCGAACCATTGTGCCTGGATTTTGTGAACACAACTCCGAACACTGCTTCAGTTGTTTGGACATTCGGAAACAACATCGGAACATCAACAAGCAGTCCTGCGAACTTCTGTTTCAACACAGCTGGTAACTATGATGTTACGTTGACTGTTACAGATAACATCGGATGTACAGGTACAACAACAATGTTGAACTATGTAACAGTTTACCCTAACCCGATTGCGAATTTCTCTTCTAATCCTAATCCGGCAACTGAGTTGAACAACATCGTTCAGTTCACTGATCTTTCAACCGGCGCAGTTTCATGGATCTGGAGTTTCGGTCCTGATGATTCTGCTTCAATGGTTCAGCATCCGATATACACCTTCGATTCCGTCGGAACGTTTATGATCCAGTTGATCGTGACTAACTCGTGGGGTTGTCAGGATAGTATTACGCTGCCACAGGTAGTAGAGGAAGACTTTGCAGTATTTATCCCGAATACATTTACTCCGAATGGTGATGGCTTGAACGACCTCTTCTTCCCGCAGGGAATCGGAGTAGATCCTGATCACTACACGATGTGGATCTTCGATCGCTGGGGCAACCTGATTTACCAGACCAGTGTATGGCCGGGTGGATGGGACGGAACTGTTCAAGGTAAGGGAGAATGCCAGATTGATACCTATGTCTACAAGATTGCAACGCAGGATGCCAACAGAGCAAAACGAGTTTATATCGGGCAGATAAATCTTATCCGCTAATACGCAACACGATTAGGCCTCCGGATTTCCGGAGGTTTTTTTTCACCGCTAAAACCATAGAAATGAAATCACTTTTTACCCCTTCAAAAGTAGTTTTCACCTTATCGCTGTTATTTGTATTATCAGTTGCTGATGCACAAACCAACGTTGGCTTTGGGACAACCACTCCAAACGCATCATCCTTAGTAGACATGACATCTACAACGCAAGGTGTGCTCGTTCCGCGAATGACAGCGGTGCAGCGACTCGCGATACCGGTGAATGCAAGCACTGAAGGTTTGCTCTGTTATGATCTCGATTCACTCTGTTTTTTCTATTACAAAGCGGGTGTGTGGACATCACTTTGCAACGGAGGTGGTGGTAATGGTCCAACCGGACCAACTGGCGCTGCTGGTGCTGCAGGCCCAGCTGGAGCTGCGGGTGTTGCTGGTGCAAATGGCACTAACGGCATCAGTTGTTGGGATGTAAATGGTAATGGTATTGGTGATGTCGGAGAAGATGTGAATGGTGACTTAGCATATGATGCGCTCGATTGCGCTGGTACTCCTGGACCTGCGGGTCCTGCAGGTGCTGCTGGCCCAGCTGGTGCTGCAGGTGCAAATGGAACTAACGGAATAAGCTGTTGGGATGCGAACGGAAATGGAGTTGGTGATGTTGGTGAAGACGTGAATGGTGATTTAGCATATGATGCACTTGATTGCGCTGGTGCTGCCGGTCCTGCTGGTCCTGCCGGTCCTGCTGGTGCAGCTGGCCCTGTCGGTCCTGCCGGCCCTGCTGGTGCAGCCGGTCCTGCTGGTCCTGCTGGCCCTGCCGGTGTAGCTGGTCCTGCTGGTCCTGTCGGTCCTG
>CAYUTR010000213.1:0-1589 GCA_964447465.1 uncultured Chryseobacterium sp. | reverse complement strand
GCTGGTCCTGCTGGCCCTGCCGGTGTAGCTGGTCCTGCTGGTCCTGTCGGTCCTGCTGGCCCTGCTGGTGCTGCCGGTCCTGCCGGTGCTGCCGGCCCTGCTGGTGCTGCTGGCCCTACTGGTCCAACGGCTACCGTTTCAAGCGTATCTCTGGCAGCGGATTATACAGTCAATACGGCGGCATGGGCTAACATAGCTGGTATGTCTGTAACATTTACCGCAACGAAAACTACAGCATTAGTTGTGTTTTCGTCTTCCGGATTTGCATACACAAACTCTATGGCATATGTACAGTTCCGTGTTCGAAGTGGTGCTACCACATTAGGCGGAACAAACACGCTCACACAAAATTACGATGACGTAACAGGAACCATCACTCCGTGGAGTTGTACGTTCACAAGGAATATTACCGGACTGGTAATAGGAAATGTTTACACTTACCAGGTGCAGGCGCAGCGTGGTGGAATTTACGGAGTTTACGATGCAGTGATTCAGGCTTCAACAATACCTGATTCACATCACATGACACTTTCAGTAATCCAGTAATCATGAAAAAACTCCTTATAACATCCGTCTTTTTTTTGCTGGGCATTGCTGCTTTTGCGCAGTCATCGACTGATCAAAATAAACCGCGATTAGCAGAAGCCGATAAAAAAGACTCTGTCGTTTCTGAACCCAATAACGCACAGCTGGAAACAGCAAGTCCTGTATCCGCGTCTCAAAAAGATCAGATTAAATCATCGGGTACAACTAATGGCGTTGACAAATCACCAGTACTTTCTGAAAGCAGCGCACCTAAAAGAGAAGAGGAATAAAATTCAGGGGCGGACTATTTACTCAGACGCACGCTAATATTTGAAAAGAGATAGAGACGTAGTTTTCTATCTCTTTTTCATATTCCGAAATAGACAATCGCGGGGACAAAAGTCAGATGAATCTCAAAAACCATTTGATCTTCTCGCCGCCGAGTTTGACCAAAATACATTCAGTTGTTGGTAAACCTCCACCAGAGTGCTCACGGCTATTTCGTCCGGACAATTTCCTTTTTGGTCATCAGTTAAGATTTCCACAAATACCAGTAAATAAACTGATTAGACTTCATTTTTGAGGATGATATCGATCCGGTATGCCGGACGACAGCACTTCTGCCCAGGTAGGTCAGTCCTCAAACACGCTCAGAAAGTCCAACTTAATTTCGCGTTTTTCGACGTATCAAAAGATTTGAATTTATCGGTTTTCATTGGAGAATTCATTTGCTTTATTTGCTACTTCTTCTATATTTGTAAGCTAGGGATTAACCCATTGCCCTACCCAGCTTATGAGAAAACTACTACTAGTTGCTATTGTTGCACTGTCAGCAATCAGCCTCAACGCACAGAACAACGTTGGTATCGGAACTACCACACCGAATCCTTCATCAATTCTTGAGATGCAATCCACCACACAAGGTGTACTTGTTCCAAGAATGACAGCGGTACAACGACTCGCAATCACAGTGAACGCAAGCACAGAAGGTCTTCTCTGTTATGACCTCGATTCACTTTGCTTTTTCTATTACAAAGCAGGTGTATGGACTTCACTCTGTAACG
>CAYUTR010000212.1:0-9090 GCA_964447465.1 uncultured Chryseobacterium sp. | reverse complement strand
CCGTGAAATCAACATATGCTTTGAACCGTGTATCTACAATCCCGTTCGCAGTATCAATGATAAGCACACCCTGGTTTATTGTGCCGAGCCACAACCTGTTTTTCGAATCAAATCCACCGGCGGAGTAATGAAGGTCCTTTGGAATAATATCCACCCACTTTGGTGAAGTACCATACGTTTTCGACATCAATCCTTTGTCATTTGCCCAAAGTGTAGTGTTGCCAATCGACATCACGAACCATATTGCGTCTTGCGATGCATTGCTCAATGTGCCCTGCAACAGTGTGAATCGTTTCTGTAACGGATCATAAATATTGATTCCGCCGACGGTACCAACCCACATTGTGTTTTCTTTTGTGCAATAAATTCCTTCTGTTTTGTTTCCGTTCAGCCCGAAATAATCTTGTTTGTTTTCTGTTGCAATTTCTATTAATGGTGAATTGAGTGGCGAATTGATTACTCGTAACCCCTCTGGTGTACCGATCCAGATTGAATGTTCAGGCCCTTTCGTCATGCAAACAATTCTTGCATCGGACGTATAGATGGTTTCTGACATTCCCTTCGAATGAATCGGGATGTGAATGATGTTCAGGCTGTCGTTGAAATACAAATGTTCCCCATCAAGAATCATCGAAACTCCTCCTCTTAATCTTGTGGAGTATGAATATTGTACCGTAGGATTCCCTGTCAAACCAACTGAAATGTGAGTCTTACTGAGAATCGCCAGGTCGCCGGTCTGTGCATCATAAGCAAAGGCATATACACCCTGTTCATCTACCAGTCCGGTTGCGACGACGCGATGATCAGCAGCATCGTACCTCACAGAAACAAGATCATTTGTCCTTGTACGGTAAACAACACCGCCCTCGTTGATCGCAGCAATGCTTCGCACCTGCGCATGGAAGTCTGTTGGGTCGTCGTGAACAGACCGGTATCGATAGAACTGATTTTCTTGTTTTATGAATACGCAGATTCCATTACGTGTTCCCACCCAGATATTGTGATCTGAATCTTCTGCCAGCGAAAGAACGAAATTGTCGCTCAAGGAATTTGTATCACCCGGATCAGAACGCAACACGGTGAATGTGTATCCGTCATAGCGATTCAATCCGTCTTGTGTTCCGATCCACATAAATCCTTCACTGTCCTGCAGAAAACAATCAGGGGTGTTTTGCGACAGTCCTTGTTTCTGATCAAGATGAGAAAAGCGCATGCTCTGCGCAACCATATTGATGGTCAACAGAAATAGTACCGGAACTAACAGGAGTCGCATAGATCAAAAATAACAGAATGTTCATGCCTTTGACCAATGAGGATAAGGATACTACTATTTATATCTGTCCATGGACATAAATAGGGTATTTGACGTATTTCCATTCCTGACAAACTGAGCAACATTTGTGGTGTAACAAACCACCATGAATCCGCCACGTGGATCATGAATTCAAAAAATATAAAATATTATCTCATGATTAAAAAGCAAAACTTTATTCTCTTGTTCGTTGGGTTATTACTCAGCGGCATGCTGATGGCACAAGGTGATTTACACTCGCTGAAAATTCTGAAGGACGATCCGAATGCAGTTTCTGACCGCATTGTTGCCATTAACGGTTCGCACGGACACTTCTCAAAGAATGAAGGTCTTAAAGCTGGAATTGGAACGGAAGTGCTTTGGAGTCTCAATAGTCGTATCCAGGTTCAGAACACCATGATGTTGTATTATCTGAATGTCAAAAATGCTCCGGGAATTGATTTTAACGTGGAGGGTGGAATATCCTATGGATTGTCATCAAGCACAGGGATGTCAGAAGCAAAAATTATACTCAGCTATAAGGAGACAAAGACAGAGACAAGTACAACTGTCACCAAAACATCCGAAGTGAAGTATCTTGTTTCCAGTGCTACTTATCTCCGCACAACCAGGGTGAGAACTGGATTGATGTGCAAGCAATCGGGAATGGTAATCAGCGACGAAGCTTTAGCACCAGTAACTAATTATTTCGGATTCGGTTTGTATGGTGGACTTGAGTTTACAAAACAAGCCTGCCTATTTTCCGAAGTTGACGGCAAGAATGGGGTGACAAGTGGTTACACCCGTTATTACATTGACGGGATGTTTATGCCCGTGAGCAAATTCCAGGGTGCGACGATTGAAAACCCCGGCAAGTTGGGTGTGCGTATTGGATTCGCAACGTATTTCAATCCCAACAAGCGGAAGAATCCCGAATTCGGAACTGAAAAGTTGAGGAACTATCAGGTGTATCCATCTTTATTTTTCAAATCAGAGGCTGGAATACGAGGTGGAGAAGGGTGGTTCTTCAACCTTGGACTCGGATTCATGATTTACCGTAACAAGTAAGAACGATCAGAATAAAAAATCCTGCCTGGTTAAGTGAGGCAGGATTTTTTATGGAAATTGTTAAAGGTCGGTGATATCATTTGGGGCAATTTTGAACACACAATGCCTATTTTTGTTCCTGATGATCGTTCAATCAGAAATTTCCTTTCACAAACTGCCTGGATTTTCGCGACTTTTTCTCGATTACGTCAATGGAGTTCCCGAATTGGAAACGCTTTACGATTTCCGTCCCGATCAGAAGGGATACGAATACGCAATCCGTCGCGCACAGGCAATTGGCATTAATCGTCAGGCGCTATCTGCTGTTGTTACCGATCAGTACGCTTCATCAATTGATCTTCTTCCGAAAAATCTCCTCGACAAGTTAGCGCAGCCAGGAAGTTGTACGGTAACAACCGGACATCAATTGTGTATTGTAGGTGGACCCGCTTTTTTCGTGTACAAACTTGCTTCGGTCATACAGCTTGCTGCGAAACTTTCGAAGATGTACAACGCGAATGTAGTTCCGGTGTATTGGATGGCCACAGAAGATCACGACGTGGATGAAGTGCGTTCTGTGAGTATGTTCGGCAAAAAACTTTCATGGAACACTACGCAGAACGGTGCTGTTGGGCGACTGAAAACAGATGATCTCGGAACTTACATTGAAGAAGTTGCAGGTGCATTAGGTTCTTCTCCGAAAGCACTCGAGATGTCGGCAGTACTGAAGAAAATTTACGCACCCGGAAAAACAATTGCATCGGCTACGAGAGAATTTGTTCATTGGCTTTTTGGTGATGCAATTATTTGCATTGATCCGGATTCCACTGAACTGAAGAAAGCGATGTCGGGAATTTTCGCGGATGAACTTCAGAATTCTACTTCGGAAAAACTCGTGAATGAAACTTCACATTTTCTCGAGAATAAGCGATACGCGATACAGGTAAAACCGCGAAACGTAAATTTGTTTTACCTCGACGGAACTTCGCGTAAACGCATCGATCGATTGGAAGACGGACGCTTTGTTCTTGTAGATGGAAGTATTATGTCGCCGGAGATCAATGCTTTGGAGGAAGTAAAATCATCTCCCGAGAAGTTTAGTCCGAATGTTGTGTTGCGCCCTTTGTACCAGCAGGTAATTCTACCGAATGTCGCTTACGTGGGCGGACCCGGAGAATTGGTCTACTGGTTACAGTACAAAGCGCTGTTTGATCACTACCGCGTTGCGTTCCCGGTTTTGCAGCCAAGATTTTTCGGATTGCAGATCGCGAAAAAAGATTTAGACTGGATGCATAAGAACCGCGTCTCGGTGGAAGAACTCGTTTCTGATTTTGACGAATCGCTGAAGAAGAAACTTGCCGACAGGGCAGGAGAGGAACTTTCGCTCGAAAATGAACAGGAGATTCTTACTTTACTGCGATCAACAGTTGCTGAAAAAGCATCACGTGCCGATTCAACACTTCGCGCTTTTGCAGAAGCAGAAATGAAAAAAGCGGGCGACGCGTTGAAAGTGGTTGAAGTACGCATGATGCGCGCCATCAAGCAACGTGAGGAAGTTTTTACGACTCAATTCCGAAAAGTGCGCGACAAAGTTCTTCCTGAAAATACATTGCAGGAGCGCACGGAGAATTTTCTATCGTTATCGATATCGACTGGAATTGACGTAAAAGAATTGCTTGCTGGCGAATTGTTTCCAGTGAGCGGAGTGAAAGTGCTGACTTCTTCTACAGAAGAATAACAGTTTTAACTACAACAATTCCAGCTTCGTTTTCAAACCGGATAAAGTAAACTCCCGAGGAAAAAGGAGTCTCCAGTTTACCGCTGGCTTCTTCTGAATTTACTTCGCTCACAATTCGTCCATCGTCCGACAAAACACTAATTGAAGTTGTTCCGATGTTTCCCGATTGATGAAACGTAAGTTGTCCATCGAAGTACACATACGCACTGAATTCAGCTTGTTCCTCGAAATCAACTGTCCTTATCGCTGAATATGCAAAATGACCGTTGAAGTCAACTTGGCGTAACCGGTAATAATTCGTTCCTGGCAATGGATTTTCATCATAGAATGAGTAGAAATTGTACGTCGAGGTGGTACCGTGACCATCAACTGTTCCGAGTGGCACAAAATATCCGTTCTCATTGATCCGCTCAATCAGGAAGTAGTCATTATTTTCTTCCGACGCAGTTTCCCATTGGAGCAAGGAAGTATTTCCAACGCGTTCTGCTGTAAAAGAAACAAGTTGCACAGGCAATACTACCGCGCAAGAAACATCGAACGGATAAATCAGAACATCGTCGATCTGCAAGTGGTGATCATTCGATCCATTATCGTTGTCACTCCAACGCAACATAATTTCTTCACCGGCCGGAATAGAAACCGTAATACAAGCCTGGATGTGTCTCTTGTTTGCAGATAGATTTCCATCGAGTGCCAGACATTGCGCACTTGTTCCGGCACAAGCGCTCCCGCCAAGGCCGGCGCTTTGAGAACTCGTCCACACTTGCGTGAAGTCCAACGCAGTTACATTCGTCCAGGAACCTGTAGAAAGACTCGTGACTGTTGACCCGGTTTGATATGCGAAAGCGTTCGTGTTCACGTTCGATCCGTTTTCGGCGATGGACCATTGCTCGCCGTAATAGTCAACATACAATGATGTGATTGCAATTCCGGTATTGTTGACCAGTCGCACGCCATAATAAATTGTACCGGTCGATCCGGCCGCGCGTGATCCTAAACTTCGATCACTTCCTGAAGCATAGATGTACGCATTGCCTGAATTATTCATGGTCGTGTACGTCGCTTCTATTGTCGGCCGATCGTTGCATGAAGTAGTGTTGCAAGATGCCGTCCCGATTCCGTCTTCGTCGATATACCATCCAGCGAGTGTGGAATTATTTGTCCATGTCGCGAGATCTGCACCGTCGGTTGTATTCGGAAGTGTATTGAAGTCTTGTGAATAGGCAGTGCCCATGGTAGTAAATGCACCCTGTCCCCAAAGGAGAGAAGGAATAAGCAAAGAAAGCAGTGCAATAGACTTGTGCATCGTGAGACAATTTGCACAAGTGGTTCCGGAGTTGTTACGGTAGGATATTCACTTGACTCCGGTAAATTTAAGGTCGAAATGATTACTGTGTATTAACCAATTATCAACAAAAAGCCCCAATGCATTTTTGCATCAGGGCTTCTATATTCTGAACAGTTAAGCTTACGCTTCTGTAGATTCTGCAATCTGGATTTTCTCCGTGATACGTGCTTTCTTTCCTGTAAGATTGCGCAGGTAGAAAATACGTGCACGACGCACAACACCTTTTTTCTTCACTTCGATTTTCTCAATGAATGGTGAGTGCAAAGGGAAGATACGTTCAACACCAATGCCGTTAGACATTTTGCGAACTGTGAAAGACGCAACTGAATCATGTCCCTTGCGCTGCAAAACAACACCAGTGAACTGCTGAACGCGTTCTTTCTCGCCTTCTTTGATTTTGTAGTGAATATTCACTGTGTCACCGGCACGGAATGCAGGGTGATTTGTCTTATTAACAAGCTGACTTTCAGCAAATTGAAGCAGGTTCATGTTGACTTTGTATTAGTATTTTTCCGAAAATGGAGTGCAAATATACGGGTTTTGGCGAAAAACGCAATAAATCTTACTTTCTTTGGAGCAAATAACCCCAGCATTCATCGTGGACAATTTTAAACGGTACAAAATCACAGAAATACCTGAAATCCGTTATGCCATGGGTGGCCAACCCTACACGGTCTTCAGAGAAGTACGTTTAATTACTGGCTGGGCACGATTCGGTCATTATATCATTGACTATCTGCTTCTACAGGGGCTTGCATTTGTTACCGGGTTATTTATTGGGCTTGCCAATCCAGAGTTTGCGTCTACCGACCCGGATGAAAACCTGTCCAATCAGCTTATACTTACAGGAGTAGGCGTTCTGGTGAACCTCTTGTTTTACTCTTTGTTCGAAGGGTTTTTCGGCTCAACACCTGGAAAGATGATGCTCGGCCGATTGGTTATTGATGAGTATGGACTCCGGCCGGAGCCCCAGAAGATTTTTTTGAGAAGTCTCGCGCGATTGGTTCCGTTTGAAGCGTTCTCTTGTCTGGCTGATCGTGGTTGGCATGACCGATGGACGGGAACTTATGTCGTTCATAAAGACGAAGCGAATCACCTTTGGGAATTGTTATCTCAGGTAGATCGCGATACTGCTCAACGCGACTCGGAAGAATTTCGCTCACATCAAGGTCCGGAAGTATAACCGTGTTCGACATCACCAATATTCCTCAAAAAAGAACACGCACCCGTGAAGTGAAAGATGCGGACGGAAAGCGTGTTCGTACCAAGGAAGATTATTGGGGCGTGAGACCGGTTGTTGTGATTATCGGATTTGAAAGATTCTCACATTATTTTTTAGATGCGATTATTATCATGGCAATTGATTTTTTGATTGTTATCGTGATGAATGCGGTTGCAGCTTCACCATTGGGACTTAGCGCCACTGTGATTTTGGGAGTTGCATTTGCACCCACAGGTTGGCTGGTTGTGTTTGCCTACTATTCTTTTTTTGAATGGAAATTCGGAAGCACACCGGGCAAGATGGTTTTCGGAAGAGTGGTCCTGATGAAGAATGGAACACTGCCTGATGCGCAAACTGCATTGACGCGTTCATTGGTACGCTTTATTCCATTCGAAGCATTCTCCTGTTTCAATGATCGTGGTTGGCACGATCGTTTTAGCGATACTTATGTAGTTTCAAAAGGAGAACGCGATGCGATTCTTGTTGCCCTGGCTGATGCAAATAGGAGAGCAGCGGAAAATGCTGAACAGAAATCTCAATCCTGAAGACCAGGTCTACGTTCTTTCGTGCGCTTCAACGACTGTTCATGTCTCCATTCAATGATCTTCTCTTCATGACCACTGAGCAGAATTTCCGGAACTGTCCATCCGTTATATTCTGCAGGACGAGTATAAACTGGTGGCGCAAGTAAATTATCCTGGAAGGAATCACTCAACGCTGATGTTTCATCATTCAAAACTCCCGGAAGCAATCTGATCAGTCCATCTGCAACCACTGCCGCCGCCAATTCTCCTCCGGAAAGCACATAATTGCCGATTGATATCTCACGTGTAATCAGGTGTTCGCGTACCCGCTCGTCAACGCCCTTGTAATGCCCACAGAGGATGATAATATTTTTCAACGTTGATAACTTATTTGCCAGCGGTTGATCGAACAATTCACCGTCAGGCGACATGTAAATTATCTCATCGTAATCACGCTTACTTTTCAGATCGGCAATGCAGGCAGCAATCGGTTCAATTTTCATCACCATTCCTGCTCCGCCACCGAATGCGTAATCATCAACGGTTTTGTGCTTATCCACGGCGTATTCACGTAAACTCACCAGATTTATCTCCGCTAATCCTTTGGTTTGAGCCCTTTTCAGAATAGAATGATCAAAAGGTCCAGCCAATAATTCTGGAAGCACTGTAATAATATCAATCCTCATTCGCCAAAGATAGACGGAGAACGGTTAACCGGAAACTGGAAACAGGGAACCGGAAACCGTTACTTTTGCCCTTGCCAAAGTGCCTCAAATTTCTATCTTTGGTAATCAGATTATGAGCGAAATCCGTCACAATTGGACAGTTGAGCAGTTGAGAGGTCTTTACGACCTGCCATTACTTGATCTTATCTACAAATCGGCATCCGTTCATCGCCAGAATTTTGATCCTCAGGAAGTACAGGTAAGTTCACTTCTTTCAATCAAAACCGGTGGATGTTCAGAAGATTGCGGCTATTGTCCGCAAGCTGCGCGGTACCATACAAACGTCAAAGTGCAGAAGCTTCTTTCTGTTGAGGAAGTGAATGAAGCTGCTGTGAACGCGAAAGCAGGCGGAGCATCACGCATGTGCCTCGGTGCTGCGTGGCGGGAAGTGCGCGACAATTCTGACTTCGATCGGGTGCTTGAAATGGTGAAGACCATCAACAGTCACGAGATGGAGGTTTGCTGTACACTTGGAATGCTCACTGAACAACAGGCGCAGAAATTGTCTGACGCCGGTGTGTATGCGTACAATCACAATCTCGATTCATCAGAAGAATTTTACGGTGAAGTAATCACCACGCGTACATACCAGGATCGTCTTGATACGTTGAAAAATGTGCGCAAAGCGGGTATGACTATCTGTTCTGGTGGAATTATCGGCATGGGTGAAACGATTGACGATCGCCTTGGAATGCTGAAGACATTGGGTGGATTGGCTCCACATCCGGAATCAGTTCCGATCAACACGCTTGTTGCAGTGAAAGGCACTCCATTGGAAGGTCAGCCGCGAATTCCAGTTTGGGATTTGGTTCGCATGATTGCAGTAACCCGCATCGTGATGCCAAAGACGGTTGTTCGTCTTTCTGCTGGTCGCATGGAAATGTCGCACGAAGCGCAAGCGTTGTGTTTCATGGCTGGAGCGAATTCGATTTTTGCCGGAGATAAATTGCTCACCACTCCAAATCCTGCTTTCAACGAAGACATGGAATTATTTTCAATACTCGGTTTGCGTTCACGTGAGCCTTTCAAATACGCGAAGACTGAATCGTCGGGTATACCACAAGCAGAACTTACACGATCTTGAAAAAAGCGCTATTCCTTTCCGTCCTGTTCATACTCGCACTCTGCGCGCAATCCAATGCACAGAAGTGGTACTCTGTTCCTAAACAGAACAACGAAAAGTACCTCGTGTATG
>CAYUTR010000211.1:0-9093 GCA_964447465.1 uncultured Chryseobacterium sp. | reverse complement strand
GCCTATTTCTACGGGTACAACTTTTACGACAATGGGGAAGCAGTTTTCACATATGACAGAAGTCAAGGCTGGAGAAGGAATTACAGACTTGTTTATTGTGATGAAATGCCGGACAAGGGAAAACCTGTACCTATCAATGGTACTTTCAAATTCTTTACGGGAGATAGTGTATTAGTTAACCTGGAGATTTACAAAGACGGAAAGCCGCTGTTCTGGGAAGCATACAGCTATGCGAAAAGCGATACGCTCCATGCCGGATTTATCGAATCGTTTTACTTTGACAAGCTATACAATAATACACCGGGAACATATTACTTCACCTATACTTCTTACCACGGCGACATTGATCACAATACGACTGAATTCTGGTTCCGAAAGGGTAAAAAGGGCTGGAAATCGTACAAGATCAAATAGGTTTCCGGAACTGATTCAAAAAAATTCGATGGTTGGTCGCACTGTGTAATTTTTCCACGAGCCGCATATTTCGGTCGGGGACTGGCTCAAAACATCCGACGAAGCTTCCCCAAACTCCTAAAGATTGCCAAAGTTGACCACGTAAACGCCACTAAATCAGGGTACTTTGACGGGCGTAGCCCTAGAAACCGTACCTTTGATTCATGATGACAAAAGTGGCAATACCACCAACGAAGAAGGTTACACACATAGCAGCCCCAGTTAAGAAATTGGAATTGTATGATGCAGTTTTAGCCGGTTTCAAAGACGTTGAGCGCAAGGGTGATAAGATGCAGTATACTGCACATAATGGTAACATGTTTTCTTTCCTGAATAGCGAAGGTGAATTTGCACTTCGTTTGTGTGAAGAAGACCGTAAGAATTTCATTAACAAGTACAGTACTTGTCTGTTTCAAACACACGGAACAACATTGAAAGAATTCGTTCACGTTCCTGCGACTCTTTTCTCTCAGACCACCGAACTACGCAAGTATATGGTGATGAGCTTTGCGTATGCGAAGACGTTGAAGAAGAAACAGTAATTCTGATATTCCGGAATTCTAAGATTCTGAAATTATAAAACGCGATCCTTTTGGTTCGCGTTTCTTTTTTGGATCAAATTTGACTTCCACGTTTCTGAATACAAGCAGTTAACACCCGTAGAATTGCTGAATTTCAGAATCACAGAATTTCAGAATTCCTTTACCTTTAGGTATGGCATTTCTCAACGATCAAACAGTTCAGCAATTGGCTGATGCACTCAACGGCAGCGACCGCGCACAAAACTGGTTGCAGCAGCAAGGGCGACAGGAACTCGTGATGTTGCACGATGCAATCCGTTTCGATGACGAAAGCGCGATGGAATGGCTGCACGAATACGGTCACGACGAACTCGGTTTGTTTGTGACTGCAATCGACGGAGATCCCTATGCTGTTCAGGCTTTGTTCGACGGAAAACAGTCTAGATTAGCTACAACAGCGAGCGCGGTAATCGGCGATGAAAAATCCATGGCGTATCTGCAGAAGAATGGAATGAAGCAGTGGATTAATTTGGTTGCGGCAATAAAGAAGTGTCAAGAAGCAGAATAATCGACTAAAAGGAACGCGGATTTTTATGTTCGCTGTTTTCAGGTTGCATACCCGGATCATTTGGGTAAATACACCGACTGGAACATAGATTTAATGAGATAAGCTTGTTGGTGCCAATCATTCGCTTGCGAATGATTATCCGCGTAGATCCAGTTTCTTTACTTTGTAGATATATCGATCATCTCTGCTTGAACCTAACAAGCCCTGGGCGTCAAAAATCCGCGTTCAAAACCCACCCTTGGCTATCGCAGCACACAACTCCATCGCAAACGCAATTCCCAGGTGAATAATCACTCCTCCCCAGATTGATCGCGTTTCCAGCACAAGCACACCAAGAATTATTCCGCCGAAGAATGAGCTGATCGTTTCTCCTAGTGGTTTTCCGAAGTGAATCGTAACGTAAAACGCTGCGACCGGAATTATAGCGCCATAACCGAGCCATCGCGATAAAACCAGAATCAGAAATCCGCGGAAGAAAAATTCCGTAATGAGATAATTCATTCCGTAGAAGAACTCGAACAGCATTCCGAACGCGGCTCTGCCCTCTTCTATTTTCGCAACGTTGAGTGTTTTACTCGCTTGCGGATACTGTTTCAGAAAATCTGCGGAAAATGATGCAAGAATAATCAGCGGCAACACCATCGCAAGTAGCGTAAAATAAGGTCGCACGTTCGTAGCATTCATTCCATACAGCCGTTGGTTCTTCCGATCCATGATGAACCACCAGATGAAAACCGGAACACCTATTGTAAATGCATTCCCGATGTACTTCGCACAGCGCATCCAGAAAATTTCGGACGGGCCTTCTGTGATTTCCTTCAACCATTCCTTGTGCCAATAACAATACACGCTGAATGAAAACACTGCAGCTGCAAACAAGACGGCAAACCAGAATTTGGGATTGCTTGCCCAGGACTTATCCTTCGCGAATGGAATGTACAGCGCGATAGTCCCGAAGAGAATTCCACCGTAAAGCGCCAGATTGTTCAGGATGCGGGAATGGTTGTCGTACCCACCACCAATCGATTGCATGAGGGCTTTGTCGGCATAGAACCAGGTGGTAAGTCCACTGAGCAGCAATACCACAAGCGAGAAGTAGATCCAGTTGATCTCTTCTTTAGTGTAACGGACAATATAGCTGCAAATGGTTTTCACTGTGTGCTCAATAGTACGCGGAAAATACGGAAAGGACAGATTCAAAACGGATTAAATAAAATCTGTGAAAATCCGGATTTTCCGGTCTTTCCGCGTACCATTCAGCCACGATTTCCCGATATTTGATTCAATGGCCTCCAAAGTATATAACGGTGAAACGATTCGTCACATGACGCAATTGTTCCATCCGCGCAATACCGAACATTTCAACTGGCTGCTTGAGAAAGGCCATCGGGAACTCGTGGAAGTAGTTGAGTTCATTCGCTCCGGCAAAGAGATTTCATTCAAGTGGCTCATCGAGAATCAGCATTTTGAAATTGCTGCTTTCGGAAATGCCGTGCGCGGCGACAAGAATGCGTTTCGCTGGCTGATGCAGAATAAATCGCCATTCTGGGCGGCTACTGCAAATGCAGCAAACAAAGACAAAGATGCGATGGCGTGGTTGCGTGCGCACAACTTCATCGTGTATGCTGAACTTGCCGCAACAATAGTTGAGTGGGAGAAGTACGAGAACGACGATTTAAGTGGCTACTACCAAGGACCAATCCGATGAAGATCGCCGGAAACATTCCTCACCCGAAAATGACCATCACGGTTTTCATCATGAACGAAAAGTTCATCGTGAAATTCGAGGCAGGACCAATGGAACAGGTATACAAACTTTCCCAAGGGAAAATTCGCGGGATGGAACACGTTACGCAGATTGTGGATGCGCAGTTTCAGGAAGAAGTACTGAAGAAATTCGGAGAGATGTTTGAGTCGATGCGATCAAGCCTCGACCGACACGAATAACATGCTTACAGGTTTTGCCTGAAGAAAGTCACGGTCGCCATAACAGCCTTCATCGTATCAGCCGGCAAACTTTTCTCCGTCCACGGATGCCTTCCACCAAACGTATGATCAGCTCCATGCAATTCAGCAAACTCCGCAAACGGATTCCAGATTTTCAATGCTTCTGCATCTTTCAGTTCTACCGCTTCATCCATTGTACCATGAACGATTAACTGGGGAATCTGAATCTTTTTCACTGCAGCCTGTATGTCGAGATTTTCTTTGTTGCGATAGAAGTCTTCGTGAATATCGAGATACATCGGCATCACCTGACCCGTGCGCGTGTTTACAACGTCTGCAACTCCATTGCGCTTCCATTCTTCGAGATTGGGCGGATTGATGTACTTCTCAAAATCATTCACGGCGCCCCACGTGGCAACCGCTTTGATCCGATCATCCTGTGATGCTTTGAGCATTGCAGTTCCTCCTCCACGGCTGTGACCCAATAATCCAAGTCGCGCAGGATCAATGCGGCTCTGCATAGAGAATGACCACCAGAGATTTTCAATTACAAGTTCCAGATCGTCAAGCTCGCGCGAGAAAGTATTTCTTCCGAATTGCTCCGGCTCACAAAACTCATCAGGTTTTTCAGGGGAAGTTCCGTTCCATGAAAAATTAAATCGTGCAACAGCAAATCCGCTGCGCGACATGTGTTCGCATATCAACGGAAAGTGTCCCCAGTCTTTGAATCCTTTATGTCCATGCATAAAGATGATTACCGGAACACGATCATTACCAACTTCAGGCAAATGAAGATCCACCGGAATTTTTCTTCCGTCTGTTCCTTCAATGAGATATGAAGCATGTTTGGTCATTGTTCGGCGAATGCTCCAAGGCCAACAAACATTTCGAATACAACCAGCTGATCATTCACGAATTTGTACTGTGAAGAATAGTCGGTGTGCGAGTAAGTCTTGTAGTGATTCTTGTCCTTGTCTTTTGGTTTGTACGACAGGTAAGTTGTATCTCCTTTTGTCCATTTCATCATTTCCTGGCAACGGTAAATACCCTGAATGTAATCAACGGGCATGCCGAGATAAACTCCTGAGCTGGAAATAAAATTGGGAGCTACTGAATAGTTTTCTGCTATTCCCGAATTCTTGTCACGAATGTTTTTCTTGACACGTACTCCAAACGCAACTGTTTTGCTCACTTCCTTCAGTACAAACACAGTTAACTGTTCTGTTTCCTGCGTGTTGACAAACTTCATTTCGGTGATTTGATTTTCAGTCCGCCCTTCGTCTCCATTATTTCGTTTGAATAGAATCAGTGATGCTTCATCGCCCAACAGCAAATCGTTGATCATGGTATCGGGCTTGTACGGCCAGTCACCTTTTCCGACGGTCACCGGTTGCGGAACAGAATCCGGAATCTTTGCTGAATCGGCACTTGCATCAGCGTCATTACCTGTACCGCCACAAGAAATGAGGGCAACTGACAGCAAGGAAAAGAATACAATCGCTTTCATGATGCTAAGATACGATTCAGTAGGCAGTTGTACAGTTCACATTACATCCTTGACTGCCGACTGTCCAACTGCCAAACTGCCTACTGTTTAGTAACTTTGCAGAACTCTGTGAGCAATTCCAATCTTCCGGCACCTAAAGACCCTTTTGCGGCACTCCGCGTGAAGGATTTCACTGTGTATCTCTCGGCCCGATTTTTTCTTTCGTTGGGCGTGCAGATTCAGAGTGTGGTTGTCGGAATTCAGATTTACAAGATCACGCATGATCCGTATCAGATCGGAATGATTGGATTGGCGGAAGCAATTCCCTTCATTGGACTTGCTTTATTCGGTGGACAAGTTGCAGATACAGTTCGCAGAAAGAAAATACTTCTGTGGGCTACTTTATTCCTGTTGATTGCCTCATGGGCACTGTTCACCATTACATCCAACGGAGATATTCTGAAAGAAACAGGAACATGGCCTATTTTCGGAATCATATTCTGCACCGGAATTGCGCGCGGATTTCTAAGTCCGGTTTTCCCTGCATACATGTCGCAACTCGTTCCACGATCGCTTTACGCAAATGCAACAACATGGCAAAGCAACTCATGGCACATAACAGCCGTACTTGGTCCGGCAATCGGCGGAATACTGATCGGATGGATCAGCACCTTGTTCGCATACGGTACAAGTTCTACGTTGATCACCTTTGCATTTTTTCTGATGTTTTTCATCACCGATCATCCGCTTCCTGAAATTGCGAGAACTACGGAAAGTATCTTTCGTCGGTTGACCGCCGGTTTCCGTTTTGTATTCAGCAATCAGATCATGCTTTCTGCATTGACACTTGATCTGTTTGCTGTTCTGTTCGGCGGCGCAGTTGCGATGGTTCCCGTTTTCGCCGATCAGGTTCTTCATGCGGGCAGAGATGCCGACTTTGTAACCGGACTTTTGCGATCCGCGCCGGCTGCAGGAGCCATACTCATGGGATTATTCATGACGAAATATCCTCCCACCAAAAAAGCCGGAAGAAATCTGATCCTAGCAGTTATCGGATTTGGATTGTGCATGATAGCATTTGCACTTTCGAGAAATGTCTGGTTGTCCTTCGGCGTTCTTTTCCTGAGCGGAATATTCGACAACGTAAGCGTAATGATACGTCACACGATTCTTCAATTGCTCACTCCGGATAATATGCGCGGACGAGTTGCCGCCGTGAACGGTGTGTTCATTGGTTCCTCGAATGAAATCGGAGAGTTTGAATCGGGTGCAGCAGCGCGCTACATGGGAAATGTGCCTTCCGTGATTTTTGGAGGATGTATGACAATACTTGTCGTGCTTGGTGTTTTAGTTGCTGCGCCGAAGTTGAGGAAATTGAATCTGGATAAGATGGTGTGACGGATTCGATCACAGAAACACAAAATGCATCAACACAAGCGAACCCAACACAAGATTGATCAATAGACATACCGCCCAAAGTTTCATCCATTTCCGGTATCGTCCATCAATTTCTCCCCGCTGAATTTTGCTCATAGCTACGGCTGCTGCGATCAACGATATTACAAGGCATATTGGAGCAAACACCATCGGAAAAAAGAAAAACCAGATTGCCTCCGGAGCCGCTATAGTAATTAATCCGCCAACCGTTCCTAATCCAACCATTGCCTGAGTTGATAACGCCGTTCCAATTGCATCAGGTAATGTATCGTTCATCCATGAGGAAGTATCGCGCTTGGCCTGCCGCACTAGTGTGGAGTCAAATCGCGCAGCAATCACTGGATAATTATCGTGAAGCAATTCGCTTGAAGAAGCACTACTCAAATCATACTGTCCTGTAAATTGATCTTTCATTTGATCAATCGCAATATTCAATCGTGATTTGCACGAATCAGCTTCAACTGGAGTCGCTGGTGCAAGTGTTTCGCTTTTATCAGATTTTTCCCTGAAAAGATTCAGATCGCGATACTGACCGTCGGTGTATTTGCGGTTGTCGAAGCTGTCGACTGATTTGCAGGATGTAAAGCTTCCCATCAAGATCGCGGCTAAGATTATTGTGAGGACAGTTTTCATGGCTTTTGATTTGCAGATATGCTGATTAGTTGATTTGCAGATTCCGGCGAGCATTGTGATAAAAGAATCGTAGCTTTTGATATGCTGATAAGTTGATTTGCAGATTCCGGACATCATTGTGATAAAAGGTTTCGTGACTTTTGATTTGCAGATATGCTGATAAGTTGATTTGCAGATACCGGCGAGCATTGTGATAAAAGAATCGTAGCTTTTGATTTGCTGATATGCTGATAAGTTGATTTGCAGATTCCGGACATCATTGTGATAAAAGATTTCGTGGCTTTTGATTTGCAGATATGCTGATTAGTTGATTTGCAGATTGCGTAACTCGTTATTTAGGTTAATTTCTTGTCGAATTGTTCTTTGACGTAGCAATGATCTTCGTTAACACACGACAGATTGATGCTATTTCACTTTTAAGTTCTGTTGGGTCAGGCATCAATGGAGAACGTTCACAGATTTCCAACCAGTACTCCGTTTCGTCCGCTTCCTTTGCTGCAATCTTCATCTTATGAACGAAATCATTTTTACTCTCTGCATTTTGCGCTTCCCGTATGTTTGCCCCGATCGAAGTTCCTGACCGGAACAACTGAGTCGCCATAGGTGTAACTCCCGCCTTCTTCACTTTAAAGTGAAACGCAATCACTTTTACTGCAAAATCTGTAGTCAGTTGCACAATTAAATTCTCTCTTTTCGTATCCATCTTTCTTAATTATTTGTTTTTGTTCTTCTTGCATATAAAACTTAAGTAACACAATCAACTAATCAGCATATCTGCAAATCAGCTAATCTTTTTTTTGTTGTTGTCCGAGCACGAGACGTCCCTGGAAACACCGAATCAGAAAAGTACGGCCGGCACACCACCGACCGTACCGAAAGGCGCAAACACCTCTCATTTCTCCTCTGCAACACGTGCAAAAGAGTGAACCACCTTATAGCCGTGATCCGTGGCCTGGTTTCAAATCCTATTTCGCTTTATACCAATTGCGAGCATTGTATCCGAATGAAACGCCAACTCTCCAGCCATCGCGACCGGGAACACCGTAGACGTTTACCGGAATGTTCATATTACCCGAACGGAATGTTTTACCAATTGCGAAAATGAATGCTGAATTCAGATACACATCGCCACGACTATCGAGACGATTGATGAAGTTCGGATCTGCACCATGCAGAGTCGGATCGTAATCGCTTCTTCGAATCCACTCGTTGTTTACATAGAATCCCTCTTCACGTGTAATAAGCGTGAACGTAGGGCCAAAACCAACTTCCCATCCGTGACGGTTCATACGCATTCCGTTCATTACAGTGAAACTTGGAATGAAAATTCCCTGGTCCAGACCAGTTACCATCGGAATGAACTCAAACAATGCCTGGAATTCTCCTGCTGCCAGATATTGTTTCTCAAACTGGTAACCGAACTGAAACATAACCGGTGCTGCATCAAATCCACCTTGATTTTTTGGTGAACGAATGATGGCCGCAGTTTTGTCTGTAAAGTAAGTTGCTCCCATGCGCGGTCCGTCCAAACGTACGCGCTCTGTAACAGGTGTACGGGCACGTGCATCGTAACTGTCCGGCTTCACCAATTGCGATTTCACATTCGGATCAACGGCACGACCAAACATATCACGCAACATTACAGCAGTCATGGTCTGGATTTCATTCTGCATGTTCAGAAATTCTGTTACCTGCGTTATTTCAATAGCTTCCGTCTTCACATCGATCCAGCGCATGGTATAAATAATTGCATCACCATAAACTTCAACGCTTCCGGTAAGCATCTTGTCGGCACCAAGCTGTTTGCCCAATTCCACAAGACAGATTTTACCGTAACAGTTGTTGATCTGCAATCCGTTCTTTTGAACCAGGTATGCAACATCATATCGATCCATTACATCGAATGAATCCAGTTTTTCCAGTTCGAGACGCACGAGATTTCCCATTTGCGCCGGATCGTAGCCGACATTCTTCGCATCGAAGTTGAGCACTACCACTTTTTGCTTAGGCGCAACTGGTGGAGGCGTTTGCTGTGCGCGAAGTTTATT
>CAYUTR010000210.1:0-9096 GCA_964447465.1 uncultured Chryseobacterium sp. | reverse complement strand
TAACGCTCGCAATTCCGTTCGTGGTGAAGAATGCGCGATTCACTTTACTGAGATCGTCGTGTTTTACTAAAGTGTGCTGATAAACTAACAACGCAGTGAAGAAAAGCGCGCCGACAAAATACAGCGTTCCGAATTTCCACATGAAACCGGCGATCCAGATGCACGAAGCAGAACAGAGGTGAAAAAATTTAGAAAGGTTCAGTGCTTTCTTTTTTCCAAGCCACGCCGGGATGGAATGCAGCTTCTGTAATTCATCGAACTCCGCATCCTGCAAAGCGTAAATGATGTCGAATCCGCTCACCCAAAATAAGACCGCTGCCGAAAACCAAAGTACGGACAGATCGAAATGTCCTGACACGGCGAGATAGGCTCCAAGCGGTGCAAGCGATAATCCCAATCCGAGAATCAGGTGACAGAGTGCGGTGAATCGTTTCGTAATACTGTACCCGAGAATGATAGCCAGCGCAACTGGCGAGAGATAGAGACAAAGACGGTTAATGAAATACGTTGTGACGATGAACGCGACACAATTTGCAATCACAAACCACAGCGCTGATGTTGCTGAAATTTTTCCTGCCGGAATTTCCCGCGTTGCAGTGCGTGCATTTTTTGCATCAATGTTTCTGTCGGCATACCGATTGAATCCCATTGCGGCATTTCTAGCGAAGATCATGCAGAGAATCACCAGGCCGAGCAGTGACCATGAGAAATTCACCCAGTCATAACGAACTGACGCGTACATGTATCCCAAAATCGCAAAGGGCATCGCAAAAATGGTGTGACTGAACGTAACGAGCGAGAAAAAATCGTTGACTTTCGGTTTATGTTCGGCGGTTGCGCTCAACTTGTCAGGAAAAAGAAGATGAACAGAAGGAGCGGAACCGAACTGAATAATAATCCGACATATCCAGGATTGATTTTCGGTGTTTCAATTTCGAATCGTGTGGTGAGCATGATGTAAAGACTGCTGAACAGAAATCCGGGCAACATGGCAATCATGGAGATGGTTAAGCCCGTAACATCCGGGAGAAAAATTCCAATGGCGCAGATCAATCCGCAAATAACTCCGGCGTAACCAAAAAATGGTACATATTTCACCATGGGTCAAAGGTACGGTTTGTGTAACATTCATGCGGGTCGCGCGTTATTGTTTTAAATGAGCGGGATGATGAGCAGACTTTTGTTGATACCGGTGTTGTTTGTAAGTGGTTTGCAGCTAAACGCACAATGTGATTCTGTTTCTACGGTTCGATGGCTGAGTACAATCGACTACGACACCGTGTGTCAGGACCAGCAACATTGCTGGAATTCCCCGAAGAGCATTGCCTATATGTTCGATTCAACCTGGATTGATTATACCACGCGCGACACCTCTACTGGCGCATGGACCACCCGAACGTATTACAACTATCAACTGGAATGGGTAGAATCTTTCAATCCGGAAGGTGATACGCATACCACTTACTACTATGATCAAACAGGGTGCGCTCTTACTGGTGTGATAAAATGCGTAAAGAGTGAGCGCCTCTGTGCTCTTGACGGTGGACCATATGGCAGATATTTATCTGACGAGGATTATGATGAACAGGGTCGTCTGGAGTACGCAATGTATATGACAGCAGTTGTCCGTCACGGCGTGCAGAAAACCAAGGTTGTCTCAATCAGATACTGGCGCGGCCACAAAGTCCGGCGTAAAGTGAGATACACCGACGATGTAATTTAAATTATTCTACAACAAATCGCGTTGAAGAAGCTGTAGTTTCTGTTTGTATTGTTGCCACATAGATTCCGGCAGTCAATCCATTCACCACAACTTTTCCGGAATTGTCAGTGTAACCAACGTATACCAACTCACCAATCGCATTGTAAATATTTACAGGCGTTGAAGCGGTATATGTTGCGAGTTGAATTGTCACACCAGAAACTTCAGTCGACGGATTCGGATAAACAGAAATTCCACTTTCACTTTCAGGTTCAGCTACTGTCAGACTCACGGCACAATTCACCATCATCGACCATGCGTCAATTTTCCCATAGCCCCAATCGGCATTCGGTAAATTTGTTCCGGTGAAAGTATCCTGCTTCGCGCACCACCACACAGCTGATCTGAATTCAGACCATGTCGCTGTTGGAAAACGTTCGAGCCACAGTGCGCCAACTCCTGCAACTACCGGTGATGCTGCTGACGTTCCTCCTCCTTGTACATGCCATCCACCTGGTGTGCACGCGGTTGGTGCTCCGGCGAGAATTGCTGCTTGTGAATTTGTTTCGATGCACGACATGTCATTCGCACCCGGTGCTGCAATTTCCGGTTTGATCCGTCCATCGCGAGTTGGTCCCACGCTGGAGTTGTACATCAATTCACCTGCAGTAACAGTTGTATCGTAAGTAACTCCGCCCAAATAATTCGGCCACTCATCGCGGTTCACATAATTTGCAACACAGATCACGCGATCGGAACATTGAAATCCTCCAACGATATTGTGCGTGAGATCTGCATTCTTGTAATCGAGAATCGCAGGATATTGGCCTGCTGTTGGTAATCCTCCCGTGACAAAATCAAAACTCCAGCAGTGAAACAAGCCTGAACCGGTCATGTACAAACCGAAATTGTACGCGAGCGAATCTGGTGTAATGATAAATTCCATACTGTATGCGCTTCCTTGTGTTGATCCTGCGCGCATAATCGTTGCAAGCCGCTGTCCGCTTCCGTTCCAAAGTGTATCGTAACCCGTTGCTGATAAGTTGGAGAGAATATCTCCGAATGATGTGCGATCAAGATCGGCCCAATCGCCGGGACGCGTACAACCGATTGCGAAATCCGATCCGGTGAAATTATTTGTGTCTGCCCAGAGCTGCACATAAATCGATCCGTTCGCAACGTTGAACCATGTAAAATTCGTATCAACGTTTGAAACCGGATAAGAAACGTGAATAGGAAGTCCGCCTGCATTTCCTGCAGCACTCACAAATAATCTTCCCGGAGTATTCAGCAATGTATCAATCATCAACGTCTGCAGATCCTGTCCATCGTGTGAACCGTAGTAATCGCCAACACTCGCATTGATTACACAAGGCATTCCGAGCAACTGCGCTTGCGCGTAGATAAACGCCGCCGCATCTGCAATAGCGGTAGCACTTTGTGATCCTGCAAAGTCGAGTGCAACTACTACATACATCACATCTGGTGCTGCTCCGCTCATGTCGAGCAGCGATGTGCTGTTTCCGTTACCACCAGCGATTCCGCTTACGTGTGTTCCGTGACCATAATATTGCAAGTCGTTATGTGTACACGTGTTGTTGTTAAGCGAAGAACTGTCCCAAAGTGTTCCGTAATTCCACGGCATCGCACCCGGACCTTGCTGATCGCGTTGATCCCAGATTTTGTAAATGCGTGTGTTGCCTGCAGTGTCCTGAAAATCGGGATGGTGATAATCAATTCCCGAATCGATAATTCCCATGAGGATTCCTGCACCGGTATAGCCTTGTGAAAGTGGAGCCATTCCGTTTTGCACATCGAGAATACCGGTTTGCTTTTTCATCGTGTCGTTCAACACCTGCTGATGAATTGGAGCGTTTCCAACACGTAATACTGCGGGCTCATTGGCGAATGCATCTAATTCTCCGCAAGGAAGTTGTACCGAACAGATGTTTCCCTCGTTATGCATCATAAATCCACCATGCCGCTTAACTGTCTCTGTAATTGCAACCGGATTTCCTTCCACGAGAATGCTCACGAATTGTCCCTCTGGATAAGAAGCAGTCTGCAACCGTACTGAAAGTGGAATTTTATTGCTTTCCTGTGAAAATGAAACAATTGAAATCAGGAAAAGCGACGCAAGTAAAATTGAACGCATACAGGTATGGTTTTTGCCCTTCGGCGCGCTACGCTTGCTCAGGATGGCCCGGCAGCTTTAACGGATTAAGGCTTGGTTAGATTTTTGCAATGTTAAAGTACAAGAATTAACAGAGAATTTCAACGATATTTGAGTGAATGAGAACAGTAATTCTTGTGATAGTCATGTTAAGTGGCGCTTTTCTCAAGGCGCAGACGGATTCTCTTGTTAGAGCAACGCGAGCGGATAGCGTTCTCTATGTAACCGGATTCAGTTTTCAGCAAGGTATTTATCTCGATTTCGCGCAATTCTATTCGAATATACCGGTTCCAAAAAGCGCAATCATATTCGAGGGCGACACTTCACGTCTCGATTACATCAGGTTGGCATTGGGACGCGAATCTTTTCAATGGAAAGACAGCACAGGAAAAATTCACACAACGAAAACCGCTTCAATCTGGGGATACAGCGAGAACAAAACGGTTTACATACAATGGAACGGATACTTCAATCGTGTGGTTGTTATCGGATCGATCTGTCACTTCGCGGCAACAGTAACGACATACATGTATGCAGGACCGGGAACGTATCAGCAATACCAATATCCGGTAGAATCGATGCAACAATATGTGATTGATATGAAATCGGGAATTATTTACGATTTCAATGTGCAGACCATGGAGTTTATTCTTCAGCGCGATTCCGTTCTGTCGGCAGATTATGCCGGATTGAAGAAAAAACAGAAGAAGGATCAGACGTTTATATTTCTCAGAAAGTACAATGAGAAGCACCCATTGCTGTTTCCTAAATAATAATTAAACCACCAAGGCACAAAGACACCAAGGTTTTTGTTTGCTGTTGTAAAATAACGAGGTAGTTTGAAGCACCGGATGCGACACCTGCTGAACATTTTATCTTGGTGTCTTTGTGCCTTGGTGGTAAAAATCTGAATGACATCCGGACTATTTCTTCTTGGAAGCACTCACCGAATCCAGCAATTTCATCATCTCCATCATTTTCACAGAATCAATTTCTGCGGTGTGATTGTTACTGTCCACCGTTGGCGTATTAGCCACAGCAATTGAATCATTGTAATGTTGCTGTTGTGCCTGAGTTGTGCTGTCTATGCCGACTTTACCTACAGGCTGTTCCGGTTCTTCCGGTGGTCCGCATGCTGTAAACAACATAGCTCCGAAAACAACAAGCGCCGCAGCGGAGAATAATCGCGTGCGTCTTGAAACTGCGATTGCAATCGGTTGCAATTTAGGAGCACGCAACTTTCCGCAGATGTCTTCACCTTTCTGTGCGTTGAGAAAATCCAGAATTTCCTGTGTCGTTTTCTTCGTGAAGTCAATCACAATTTTCGCGCACTTTCCGCAGAATCGGCCTTGATCATCTGGTGACATTCCTTCCCATTTTTCAGGACAGGGATTTTTTATTGTTGGCATCATGCATCAAATATAACATTGGTTGTGCGACCCCTACGGGGTCGGGACTTGGTGGGGAATCTTTTTTTCTAGGAACATGCGACTCCTAGCGGAGTCGTTGAGTCGGAATTACAGATTCAGTCGGAGCTGGTTTACGTTAATTCCGACCTCAGAGAGGTCGCATGTTCCTAGAAAAAAGACAATTGCGTGAATCCCGACCCCGTAGGGGTCGCACAACGAAAGCGTCAGTTTAGGCATCCGCATTTCGTTATATTTGCAGTCCAAATCTCCCAATAAAAAATACCCATGTCAGAAGGAAGACAGATTATATTTTCAATGGTGAATGTTTCAAAAATTCACCCCCCTCAGAAACAGGTTCTCAAAGATATTTACCTCTCGTTTTATTACGGCGCGAAGATCGGTGTGATCGGATTGAACGGTTCCGGGAAATCTACGTTGTTGCGCATCATCGCAGGAATGGATAAAGATTACATCGGTGATATTCACTTTTCACCGGGTTATTCTGTTGGATTCCTCGAGCAGGAACCGAAGTTCGATGAAACGAAAACGGTAATGGACATCGTGAAAGAAGGTGTTCAGGAAATTACCGATGTGCTCACTGAATTCGAAGAAGTGAACAACAAGTTCGCGGAACCGGATGCCGACATGGATAAACTCATTGCACGTCAGGCTTATCTCCAGGAAAAAATTGATCAGCTCGACGCATGGAACATCGAGAATAAACTCGAGCGTTCAATGGATGCGTTACAATGTCCGGAAGGCGATACTCCAATCTCGGTTTGCTCCGGTGGTGAACGTCGTCGCGTTGCGTTGTGTCGTTTGCTTCTGAAGCAGCCTGATATTCTTCTCCTCGATGAGCCGACTAACCACCTGGATGCGGAATCAGTACAGTGGTTGGAGAATCACCTCGCAACTTATCCGGGAACAATTATTTCGGTAACGCACGATAGATATTTCCTCGACAACGTTGCGGGATGGATTCTTGAATTGGATCGCGGAGAAGGAATTCCGTGGAAAGGAAATTATTCCGATTGGCTGGAGCAGAAATCGAAACGCTTAGCGATGGAGGAGAAAACCGAAAGCAAACGTCGCAAAACACTCGAGCGTGAGTTGGAGTGGGTCCGCAAAGGTCCGAAAGGTCGACAGTCGAAATCGAAATCGCGTATTGCAAACTATGAGAAGATGCTCGGTGAAGATGTCAAGACGAAAGAAGAAACATTGGAACTCTTCATTCCGAACGGACCTCGTTTGGGCAATGAGGTTATTGAAGCGATCGGTGTTTCAAAATCATTCGGTGATAAAGTCCTGTATGAAGGAATGAATTTCAAATTGCCGCCTGCAGGAATTGTTGGTATCATCGGACCAAACGGTGCGGGTAAAACCACGTTGTTCCGTATGATCATGGGGGAGCAAAGTTCCGATGCCGGTGAATTCAAAGTAGGTCCGACTGTGAAAGTAGCTTACATAGATCAGGCGCACTCTGACATTAATCCGGAGCATACGGTGTTCGAAGCCATCACCGGCGGAACGGAATATGTAGAACTTGGAGGAATGAAACTGAATTCGCGTGCATACGTTTCCAAATTCAACTTTGCAGGTCAGGATCAAGGAAAGAAAGTGAAAGTTCTTTCCGGTGGAGAAAGAAATCGGCTTCATCTGGCACTGACTTTGCGTGGAGGTGCTAACGTGTTGCTCCTCGATGAGCCGACGAACGATATTGACGTGAACACCATGCGTGCACTCGAAGAAGCATTGGAAAATTTCGCCGGTTGCGCCGTGATTATTTCTCACGACCGGTGGTTCCTCGATCGCGTGTGTACACACATATTGGCATTCGAAGGAAATTCTTCTGTGTATTTCTTCGAAGGAACGTATACTGAATACGAAGAGAACAAGAAGAAGCGTTTGGGTGATAATGAGCCGAAGAGATTCAGGTATAAGAAGCTTACGGTGTAATACCACCTTGCTGCGATTAGTTGATTTGCAGATATGCCGATTAGTTGATTGCGCAAGTTGTTAGCAGTTATTGGCATCAACTAATTAACTAATCAGCATATCAACTAATCATTTTTTTGTAGCCACAATTTCCATGAAAAAACACTTCCTCATCACCGCATCGGCCCTCACAATCATTCTC
Source organism: uncultured Chryseobacterium sp. (assembly GCA_964447465.1). Lineage (GTDB taxonomy): Bacteria > Bacteroidota > Bacteroidia > Palsa-965 > Palsa-965. Next base: position 1,675 of record CAYUTR010000210.1, on the reverse strand, counting down.
GCGAGCAGTTTCGTTGTAAACGATTGTTCCCTGTTCGAACAGTTCACTAAAGGAACTCAATATACGATCACGTCTTACGATGCAAACGGAACGGCGAACTCAACAATGGAAAGCACCGTTGATGAAGTGAAAGTCGATGGAGGAAAAACGACGGCAACAATCAGTGTTGTTTCGAAAAGAGACACTACGACGAGCAATTCGAAATATGATATCATCTGTGATGGATCTTCTTTCAAAATGGACCTGAGTGCATTGGCTGCACAGCAAGCCAGCCAGGCAGGCGGAGCGAAAGATGCTGAGATTACCGTAGAAGCGGATATGATGGAGTTTCCGGTGGGAATGAAGGTTGGTGATATTCTTCCTGGAGCAACAGTAAAGCTGACGATGAAAACAAAAGGAAGTCCGATGCCTGTGGTAACCACAATGAACATCAAGGACCGTAAAGTGGTTGCCATCGAAGACAGAACAACACCAGCCGGAACATTCTCGTGCTATAAAATTACCTCGACGTTGGAAGGCGAGATGAAAATGGCAACAATGTCGTTTCCTATTGCGCCAAGTCAGTCTACAGAATGGTTCAGCTTCAAAGTGGGATCTGTTCGGAATGAGTCATCCAAAGACGGAAAGCTGCAGGGATATACTGAATTGACGAAGTTTAAGAAGGGACAATAATCTTCATGAAGCTACTCGCAGGTGCAGCACTTTCAGTTTTGTTTCTTGCGGGAAGCGATGTAGCTGTGCGTCCAGAGCCGTTCTTCGTGAAAGAGAATAAGATCTACTACACTTATTGTACCACACCATTGGAAGGTGAAGCGGCTAAATACGTTTCAAGAATTGAAATTACCAGCGTGACTAATAACGGAAAATCAACTCTCTCAGAAGGGATATTTATTTACGCTGGCGGTACAGCCGGGGCGCCCCTGATCTACCGTGTACGTTTCGCATGTGATTCACTGAATTATTATGTGAATACAACAAACTGGTTGTATGAACCGATTGCACCGTCGGAGGAAGTTCAGCTGAAATTAGCAGGTGATAGTTTGTGGTATCCGCTCGGAATGAAAGTAGGCGATACACTCCGTTGGGCAAGTGCCACTTCCAAATATTCTTCTTCGATCACGAAAGATGCCTACACGGTTTCATTTCAAAACAGGAAAGTAATTTCATTGGACTCCATCAGTACACCGTTCGGCAGGCAACTGGCATTTGAGATTGTAATGGATGTGAAATACAATTCGGTGTACAGCTCACTGGAAACCAAAGGGCGCAGAAAGGAAGAAATGGTGGTAACAGAGTGGTTTGTTCCTTCCATTGGCATCGTAAAAAGCGAGTATCGCGATCCGAGCTTCGGAAACAGTCGTATTGTGATGGAGAGCTATAAAAAGTGATCTGCCGTTTTCGTAGATTGCAGTATGCGTAGCGCACTCATTATTGTTACACTGGTTCTTGCCTCTCTACTTGTAAGTTTTAGAATAGCAAGTACTGTGCGACCCGACATGCATTACAAGCAAGGTGCGGTGGTCACTTATATCCACACATGGCCGTACCAATCAATAAATAAGATTAGTTGGACAATCACCTCGGTTACAGTAACCGGTGATCAAACACGGTTTACTTATAAATCGACTTTTCGCAATGAGATCAGCGATACAGGAGGCGTGTCCTATTTATACTA
>CAYUTR010000209.1:0-9113 GCA_964447465.1 uncultured Chryseobacterium sp. | reverse complement strand
AAGATAGCGAATTCAGCAGGCAGTTGGGCAGTACGCAGTACGCAGTAAAATGGCGACTCTTCTAAAATTCACGTTTTCAGGCGATTACGACCGCAATTTGGTGCATAACCTGTGGCAAACTAGTTTAAGATCCATCTGGAACATCAGTAGTTCCGATTGAACGGCTACATTTAAAACTCCAAATCCAACTTATGACCTACTTCAAACCCACCTTCACGAAATTTTTCAAAGACCTCTCAAAGAACAACTCTACTGCGTGGTTCAATGAGAACAGGAAAACGTATGAAAGCGAAGTGAAGAAACCATTCGCTGTTTTCGTGGAAGAATTTATTGGTCGCGTACAGAAGAACGATCCAGCCGTGAAAATAAAAGCAGGCGATGCAATTACCAGAATCAACAAAGACATTCGCTTTTCGAAGGACAAGATTCCATACAATACATACGTTGGTGCGATCATTTCTCCTTATGGACGTAAGTCGAAGGAGTATCCGGGCTTGTACATTCAACTTGGCGCAGATAAAATTGCGATTTACGGTGGCGCTTACATGCTGGAGAAAGATAATCTCGTTAAGGTGCGAAAACTGATTGCGAAGAACCTTGCGAAGTTTGATAAACTCATCACGGCGAAAGAGTTCAAAAAGAAATTCGGCTCGATTCAGGGTGAGAAAAACAAAGTGTTGGCACCTGAATTCAAAGCTTTGCTGGAGAAACAACCGCTGATTGCGAACAAAAGCTTTTTCTTCGCGACGGAAATTGATGCTAAACTGGTTACGTCCGACAAACTCATGAATACACTGGTTGATTATTACATTGCAGGCAAGCCAATGAATGATTTCCTGATTGGTGCGTTTAAGTAACAAGTGTTGTCCGGAAAATCAATCGTGTTTATGGTAAGAATTGGTTTCAGGAAACCTATCATCGATCGAATTAATGAGAACGTCTCGTCCTGTCTGTATTCAGACTTTAAATCATGTATACTATGAGGAAAATTGCATTTTGTTTATGCGCTGCTATATTTTCGACAAATATGCATTCGCAATCATTCCAGAATGGAGACCTTGAAGGTATTGACAGTACGATGTCGGTGGTCCCTATCGGCTGGCAGGCGATCCCATATACAGACCCCTTATGTGCGGCAACGTCCACCTGGGGCGCGACGCCCGATTTAACCTCTGCATTTGGACCTGCTTACTACGTTGGCGTAAATGGATATCCTCACTCTGGTGCTACATTCGTAAGTGGACTTTACGCAATAAATCCATTTAGTCAGGAGTGTAACCATGAAGGTATAATGCAGAGTGTAAGTGGATTTACTCCTGGTAACACTTATACGATATATTTCTGGCAGGCTGTTGTGAAACAAGAAAATGGAATCGACTGTTCCGGCTCTTGGTCGGTTTACGCGAATTCGATCTTAGCGGGTACCACTCAAACTACATACAGTAATGCCACCTTCAACAGCACTATTTTTCCTTGGGAGTATCGTAGTGTATCCTTTGTGGCTTCAGATACCACTTTGCTGATCAAGTTCCTGCCTCTGGACGACGACACCAATCATTTCATCTCAACAAGTGACAACACCGGCGCTTTGCGGATGGGTATCGACGATATACAGATCTTCGAAGGTGCAGTAGGTCTTCAATCAATGGAAAATATGTCTTTGATTACAATCTATCCGAATCCGGGGTCAGGAGCTTTTTACATTAGTTTGGACAGAGAAGAACCACCCGCCCAATTTGAGGTTGATATTTATAATATTTTGGGTGAATTGGTACATTCCGAGTACATAAGCTATTCCCCAACAATCCTCTTGGATTTGTCAATATTGAAATGCGGTTATTACTTAGTCCGATTCACACATGACAACGTGGAATATTTCCAAAGCCCGGTGATAATACAATAATGAACACTCTCGTCATCATCGGCTCTTCTCGCCGCAGTTCCGACACGAAAAAATTCGCCCAATCTGTTTTTGCGAGAAAAGAATGCGTGTTTCTTGATTTGTGCGATTACACAGTTGAAGAATACAACTACGAGGCTAATTATTCTTCATCGGATCAGTTCAATGAAGTGATGTCCGCAATTCTTCAGCACGACATTATTGTTTTCGCAACACCGGTTTACTGGTATGCCATGAGCGGAAAAATGAAAGATCTTTTTGATCGTTTCACGGATGTAATTACGATTGAAAAAGAAACGGGAAGAAAATTGCGCGGACGAAAGATTGCAATGATGTCCGTAGGAACTGATCTTGAGTTGCCGGAAGGATTTGAAATTCCGTTTTCACGAACTGCAGATTATCTCGGAATGAAATATATCGGTGGAGCTTACTTCTCTTCTGCTCTATCTGTGGATCATCAGAAGGCGATTTCAGTGAAAGCAGAATTCATCAGGAGGTTGGAAATGGCGAAGTTGAAGTAAAAAGTGAAACAGTTTATCGCATTAGTGTTACGAATCCTTTGCCTATCCATTCCGCATCCGCATTGAAATAAATAAAGTAGTAAACACCATCAGAACAAGGATCGCCATTGTACGTGCCGTCCCAAGGGTAAACATTATTGTCGGTTTCGAAAATTAAATTACCCCAGCGATTGTATATTTCAATTCGCTGCCCATCCAGAAAGTTCACTGGCAAAAATGCATCATTGATTCCATCTCCATTTGGAGTGAAAACATTCGGAGAGATGGAAATTGAATCACTTATTGGTAGTGGTGGTGGTGGTGGCGGTGGCGGTGGCGGTGGCGGAACATTTACTTCTGTAGCTGCGCAACGGCAAGAACTATCCACCGTGAATTTCCAAAGATCATTTCCGCCTCCATTGCTTGAAGCACCTCCAAACATCCAGAGATCGCCGTTCGTATCCGTCCATGACAAACCTCCTGCGCGGTTCGGAGGAACATTTGATGGAGACGGAACACCAATTGTTCCAAAACTCACAGGCAGGTTCCCCGACATAAACGCGAAACCGTCGGTGCCAAATTCATAAAACCACAGGATGTTCGTTTCCATTGTTCCAAAAATCCAGATCCCGCAAGGATCCGACCATGCAGTTCTTACTTCAGATCCCTCATCGGGTTGGCTATCTTCATAATACTCACATTGCTCTGGATACGGACCTGGAATACCGTCATAGTTATTTCCAATCACGCACATCCATTGTCCGGTGGATAAATTATAGCGCCATAAGTCATTATATGCACCTGTAGTACCAGTACCACCAAACAAATAAAAGAATCCTCCGTTCTGAATTCCCCTTGCGTATGCCCACCTACCACCGGGAAAATTTGTTGCGCTTTCCACTCCTATCACGCCATAAACTGGAGCCGAGTTTGGTACCGTCGTGCCACCCATGAATGTCCACATGTTTGTTTGAATGTTGTACATCCATAGATCGCCCAGAAATCCGAAATTTGCATCTACCCCACCGCCACCATACATCCACAAATCACCCTGCGCATCAACCCAGGAGCAAGCCGATTCAGCGCGAGCCGGTGGATCATTCAATAGTGAAGGCACACCTTGAACTCCGAACGTGCCCGCAGATGCTGCCTGAGTTGTGAAACCACGAACCCATGTCCACTCAGATGTGGAAGGATTAAACATCCACAATTCATTTGTAGTTTCTATTGAAAAGAGAGTATATGATTGTCCACCGAACAGCCATAAGTTGCCATTCATATCTGTCCAGCTCATCGAACCGTAACCGTGCGCACCGGGTGTGTTATTGATGGACGGCACACCCATGGTTCCATAAACCGGCGTTCCTGCTGTTGAATTAGTTCCGGATATCCATGCCCATTGGTTGGTGGATACATTGTATTTCCAGAGCGTGTTACATATATCACCGCCATAGACCATTCCGCCAAACAACCAGAAATCGCCATTGTTGTCAGTCCACTCACAAGCCTCGTATAAATTTGGGGGGACATTTGAAGGAGCAAATACTCCTTGAGTTCCATAAACTCCTGCTGGGTTCACATTCCCATGCATCCAGGTCCACACTCCATTCTGCGCAGCGCAATTCTGAGTAGAACCGAATGCGAAACAGAATAATAATAACCAGATGCAATATCTCATTGGGACTTCACTTCAATCTTATTCAACCTTCAGTAAAAATAAGCTGAAAATCTTGCCGCTCGGATCCAGTGTTGATTGAGGCTTACGCGTTCACGCGGTGCGCGCAACAGCAAGTACGGTGCCTACAGCAACTTCGTCAACGCCGCCACCGCATTTTCCTTCAGCTTAATATGCGGCAACAAAACATTTGATCCTTTTCTCACTTTGTTTACGAGCTCAGCTGCTTCGGCAATTTTCGTTTTGCGATCGGCAGATTTTCCTGACATCACAATCTTAACGAGATTCGTCCACTCGTTAACTCCGGGATGCAATGCTTCTTTATTTTCTGTTGAATTAAGCTTACGCGAAATACTTCTGAACTGAATTTCGGCCTGATCGGTTTTTTCTGCGCACAGCAAACACAAAACAAGAAATAGCTTGACGTTGTATTCTGCAATCAGCAAGGCCTTCAGAGAAATATCGTTCAGTGTATCGTTAAGGATTGCTGCTGCTGCTGTGTATTGCCCATTTTCAAATTCAATACCTGCTTTGAAGAGTGCAATGTTGATGCGGGCGTAACTATCATATTCATCCGGCTCCGGAATCCACGAAAGAACTGATTTGCTTAACGTTTTATCTGCAGCAATCCTGTCGAAAGCACTAATCAGAATATGTGTCGTGTTCGAACGGTGCGTGCGATAGAGCAAGCGAAAGTCATTTGCAACAAGAATTTCGAAATATTGAGTAGCATTTTTGTGAAGACCAAGTGAAACGTAATACTCAAAGCTCAGGTACGCCCAGATATCACGCATGTACTTATAGTTCATGTCTTCAGCATGCTCTTCGATAATTGAAGAGAACTTTGCCAATGCTTCTTCTATTGTGTCATCGCTGCCCGGAATTTCACGGTTCGCATCAACAAACAAAGCATAGGTCACTTCCGCAGTATAACGATACATTTTCAGTCGGGGCGAATCGTAAACGCGTCCAAGGTTGTTGAGTTCTTTCACATATAAGCGAAGGATAACATCGGTTGTACTGCAGTGTGTATTGCAGTGCACACAGACTTCCCGCGTAAAATGCGCGAGAACCTCTTCTGCTTTCTCAATTGCAAGGAAATAGGCTACGTTTTTATTGTAAAGCTGCTCGAAATGATAATACTGTTCATTACGTGCATGCAGCCGCTTTAATGCTCCATAAACCTGCGCCAATTCTCCGGGTTGGTCGGCCTTCTTTAATTCATCCGCGAGATAATCCAGCAACAGTATCGCACTTTCACGCGGCGTATTGTTGATGATATATGGAATAGCTGCAAGGTTTTTCAGCAGGTCGGCGTAAACATCAGTCGCATTCGCAAACAGCGCGCGCTGTATCTTATCCTGCAACCTCGACTTTAACGTATAGAATGACGACGTATTAATGTCGAGTTGCTTGTGCGTTATTTCATCTTCGGTCTTTGTATTCCGGTAGATTTCCAGCAACGTCAGCATTTTCTCCCCGCGGTTCGCAGCGAAATCGTCTTTTAATTTCCCGAAAATCTCCGGGTCAAGCTGAAGAATGACTTTATGGAGCATATAAAGGAATTAGGTATTACGCTGATTGTTGAGCAGCTACTCCTTTAAGTGCATCTTGTGTGAGTGGTTTGTGTAGAAATCCACTCACCAGTTTCGATTTCATTGCTTTCTCCTGATCCGCAGGATTGATAGAGCTGGTAAGCATAATCACACGAAGTCGTTTTACGAATTCGTAGTCGAATTTCTCCAGCTCTGCCAGGAACTGAAAGCCATCGAGAATCGGCATATTAATATCGAGGAATATTACCGTCGGAAATAACACCGGTGGTGTTTCGGGATTAGCTGCAAGATTTTTTAGAAATTCAATTGCGCTTCTCGTGCTGGTGTTGATGTAAACTACATCAGAATAATTACACCCCTTCACCATACGTTCGTTGATGAAGTTATCGATGTCATTATCATCGATAAGTAATACAACTTGTTCTTGTGTCTTCGGTTTGTTCAACATGATCCCCCCGGATTAGATGATGGTCAAATATACGATTTCCAGAAAACCCGCAAGTTTTCCTCAACATCATGTCTTAACCATTAGGATTTAGTAACACTTGGTGCATTTGGCCTGCAAAGCCCGTTGCCTTGCCAAAACCGACCGTTAGTCACCGTTTTGTAGCACAGAATCGCTAAAAATCTTACACAGGCAAGTTCGGCCCCCCATCTGGCTTACACACGTTTTATTGTAGGGGTAGGTTTGCTTCAGAATCAAACATAAAACCAAAACAAAATGAAGACCCTAACCCTAACCCTTGCAATCGCTGCTCTGAGCATTATCCCAACGCTCGCTACAGCACAAAACGGATCACAGTTTATACGTATTACTGTGACAGGAAATTCCAACAATCCTTCGCAACCGGCTGCGTATATGTTATTCCAGTTCGACGGAACCGGCAACGACGCCTTGGCTTATCCTGATCAAGGCAGCCAGGCCCAAGTCAGTCCCCTTGGCACCAATATTTATCCGTTCTCACTTACTTCTGATGATGTAGTACTTACATCCCTGGATGCCCGTCCAACCCTTACTTCATACCGCACTATTCCTTTCGGAATTGCAACCAAAGATACGGGCGATATGCAAATCGTGGCTGAACTGAGCAGCTCAGACCCGAATCTGCCGGCTCCATCCTATATATGGCTCGAACAAGTTTCAACCGGTGTCAGGTTTTCCATTCTCGACACTGTAAAATTCAGGCTTGAAGCCAACGAATATTTCGAAAGTAATTTCATCATACATGTTGGAACGCATGTGGGTGTGGCAACTACTGATGAATCATGTTACGGCTACAACAACGGCGAGGTCTATGTATATGGACCCGGTGTAAACAACTTTACATACGAGCTTTTCCAGGGCACTGCTATTGTTTTCTCCGGAAACGTAACCGCAACCGATACAACCCTTAACAACCTCGCAGCTGGATCATATGTAAGTGTTATCCGTATCAATGGCATTCCGGTTGACTCAACTGACATCGAAATTTATTCACCTGCACCATTGATCGCTGACTTTGCAACTGATTACAATTTCATCAACCAGGGCGATATGGTAACATTCACCGATTATTCAACAGGTGCTGCGAACTATCAGTGGAATTACGGCGACGGAGACAGCTGTACTACATTCGGAACTGCATCGCATACATTTATGCAAGTCGGCTACTTTAATGTTACACTTACAATTACAGATATCAATGGATGTGTAGCCTCTACTTTTGATGCTGTAAATGTCGATTCAGTCATGCCTCCTCACGCAAACAATCAAAATAATTACTATTCAGGACCTGAGAATTTCGATCTGACAAACGGAAACGACATTAATGATCCTTCAGCTGTAACAGGACAAACCGATCCCCGCACAACAACAACTTATGCCGATGGACGCATTTCGGTGCAAGTTGATCCAGCAGGTGTTTCACGCGTGTCAATCATCGGGATGAACGGAAGTGTAGTTGCATCAGGTGCACAAACTGAAAACTATACCGAATACGCTGTTCCTGCAAACGGAGTTTATATCGTAACAATCGAATTCAGCAACGGCACACTGAAGTCAGAAACAATTCTTGCACAATAGAATAAGTAGCGACAACATAGTAAAGACAAATCCGTGTGCCAGGGAATGATCCTGACACCACTATACAAACGAACATGCGTACGCTACAAAAAGTCCTCATCATCGAATCTGATCCCCGCACCTGCGGAGAAATAGAAAAAGCAATGACAGGAGAATATTATTCTGTGCTGAAAGCAAGCAATTACGATGAAGCGATGAGACTGATCACTTCCGAAGATGTTTCGAGAATCATTCTTGGAGCGGATTCTGCCGGAGCTGATTCCTACCAGTTCATTCAGCAGGTTAGCGAGAAATCGCAGGGGAAGAATACAATGGTCTGCCACCTTACGGATTCTGAATCGGCCAGCTACAGTTTTCCTTCTGCGACTTCTGAACTGACGCAGTTTGCGATTTCAAGATCATCTGACATCGGTCACTTGCGGGAGAAATTTCATTCGGTTGATTTTGGATCGCGAAATGATCAACAGGACAAAGTAGAAAACCTGCTTGACGAAGTATTCGGAACGCTGAAAGAATACACGGCAGAAGTGCACAGCAGCATTCGCTATGCAAGTCAGATTCAGAAGGCATTGCTGCCGGGTGAGCATTCACTACGTCGCATTGTGGATTCGTTTGTATTCAATTCGCCGAAAAATATCGTAAGTGGCGACTTCTTCTGGTATTCTATCCGCTACGGCCGTGTGATTGTTGCGGTAGCCGATTGCACCGGTCACGGAGTACCTGCAGCACTATTATCAATCATCGGTCACAATATGCTGAACAGCATCGTGAACGAGAAAAACATTACTGAACCTGCGCAGATCCTGAAGCAGATGAATCAACGTGTTCAACGCATATTCGAAAATGGCGAAAGTGGGTCTTCCGCCATCAACGACGGCATGGACATTGCGATTATTTCGATTGATCCGGAAGCGTGCACCATCGATTTCGCAGGTGCACGTCGTCCGCTTACAGGATTTGTGAACGGGAAATTCGTAAAAATCAAAGGAGATTTGCATTCGATCGGAATTCATACGCCGATTTCTGCAGAATTCACACAACACAAAATTTCCTTCGGGGCACAAGACATTTTCTACCTGGGATCAGATGGATTCAACGATCAATTCGGTGGACCTTCAAACAAGAAAATAGGATCCCGCAAATTCGAGCAGTTTTTGAGCGCGCTCCGCTGTTTCAACATAAATGAGCAAAAGCGTCGTACTGAAACATTTTTCCAGGAATGGAAGAAACACCATGAACAAACGGATGATGTGCTGCTTTTGGGCATTATGCCGGGATCATTGATTTGTTAAGCCTTACATTTTCTGCAATTAGGCCTGCGCGCGCGGAACACTATTTTACCCTACATTTAGTCGCCGCAAACACATCCAACTTCATGGCAAGCAACCCGAAATTCGCGGAATTAGTTCCGAAGGAAATC
>CAYUTR010000208.1:0-9114 GCA_964447465.1 uncultured Chryseobacterium sp. | reverse complement strand
ATTTTCGAATCATTCTCAAATGTTCAGGTAGACGACGATACTAACTCCACGTCCCCCATTCCTCGTTCCTCGTCCCACATTCCCGATTTCTCCTTCCTGAAAAAAGAAACCGAAGTGGATGTGCACGAAACGGCAGAGCAGTGGATGGTCGATTCGGTAGACGGAACAATCTCGGAAGAAAATAAAATCGCGCTCGAAAAATATTTATCGGAATTTCCGGAGAAGAAAAACGATCTCGTTGCATTTGGAAAAACTATTCTTCGTGCCGACGAGAACGAATCGCTTGGCGATCTGAGCAACCTGAAAAAGGAAGCAGCGATCACGAAAGATAATTTTGAAGATTTTGCGATTGCAATGGTTGAAGGAACAATTTCTCCGAATGAGAAATCGCTCCTTGAAACATTTGTAGTTGTTCATCCTGAATTTCAGTTACAATTAGATGCCTTCATTTCTTCGAAGCTGAAAGCAGATGAATCGGTTGTGTTTGATGCGAAATCGGCACTGAAGAAATCTTCGGTTGTTGTTTCGAAAGAAAATATTGAAGAGCTGCTCGTAGAGAAATCAGAAGGACAACTCGCGGCGCATGAAGAACAGGCGGTGGATGCATTCGTTGCAAAACATCCTGAATACAAAAATGAACTCGCGCTGCTGGAGAAAACAAAACTGGTTGCAGATCCATCGGAAGTGTTCGACGCAAAGAACGCGCTGAAGAAAGGTGCAATTGTGATCACCGAAGAAAACTTCGAGCAATATCTTATTTCTGCTTCGGAAGGATTGCTCAATCGCGAAGAGCTGAAAATATTCAACGCGTTTGTAGCAACACATCCGAAGTACAGGAAAGCAGTGGCGCAGTTTGCAGCAACACGTCTGCAGCCCGATTTGAGCATTGTGTACGACGACAAAGAAGGATTGAAGCGCAAAGAAAAAGGCGGAACAATCTGGTGGACATCGAATGTTCGCTATGCAGCAGCTGCGGTGATTGTGCTTATGCTGGGAGTTTATTTCTGGATGAAATTTACTTCAGGAGATCCGAATGAGAAACCATTCTCATGGGGTGGAGATGATGGAGCAACACCAAATCAGGAAATCGCGCCGTTCCAGGAAAGCGACGATGTAAAAATAATGCCGAACACAAACAACGGGCTCGCGAATTTCATTCCTGAAAACGCTACACAGCAGAATGAGTGGTCGAACGATGCAGTTCGTTACAACAAGACTGTCAAAAAAGACGTAGTCGTAGAACCTTCCCCGATCGTAAGAGAATCGTACAATCCAAAGAGAATTATCGCAGAAGCTGTTTCGAACAAAGCAAACGATGCGGTTGATTTCTCGGATGCATTGTACAATGTTGTATTCGATAAAGGACCTGGTGTTGCTGAGGAACCAAAAGATGAATACATCAGTCCCGGTCAGTTGGCAATGCGTTGGGTGAACGACAAAATGGAAGGAACCGATCCGGAACCTGTACCGCAAGAAGATCCTACAATGTCACTTACGGACAGTGAACCTAAAGACAAGACGGTTGATGGTCTTGATCTCACCCAAACTGCAGTTAACCGTGTTGGTCAGTCAACCGCTAACGGTAACATCTCCATGGAGCAGCGCACAGACGGAACGTATCTGAATCTGTGGAATTACGAGGTGCGTGTTTCCAAGTAACCCCCCTTTTATCACATAGGTTTTCTCGAAGTTTGTTGTTTACTAAGGCGGTTTTGTGAAAAACAAAACCGGAACATAGAACACATTAGGAAGAATCCTCAAAGACCAGAATCTCTCTATTGTGACCTATGTTCTGTTCGCTTTTCGCGAACACCTTAGAAAACAACGGGCTTGAGAGATTTCTATGTGGTAAATCAGTGGTTGGGAACGGAATTAACATTCGCTAACTTTAAGCAACAATCCCAAACCGGCGATCCTGCGTATCTGTATAAAAACACCAATGAAATCCTGACGTTTACAGTCAGGATTCACGAATTCGGAAATTGAACACTAAATCAAATGAGTAAAATGTTCATCACAGCACTCACTTTCGCTTTTGCCCTCGCAGCATGCGGGTCGCCCGACACGGTTCCGGTTAAAGAAACCACTTCAGACACATTGGCCATGAACGATACAACCAAACTCCCGCAAACGGATGCAGAGTGGAAAGCTCAGCTCACAGATAATCAATACAATATTCTTCGTCAGAAAGGTACAGAGCGCGCCTTTACAGGTGAACATTGGGACAATCACGCGAAAGGAATCTACAAATGTGCGGGATGTAACACCACACTATTTTCTTCTGAAGAGAAATTCGACAGCGGATGCGGATGGCCCAGCTTTTCACTGCCTTGGGATTCAACCGCTGTCAATTATCACGACGATGTGACGTATGGCATGAAACGCACAGAAGTCACCTGCAAAAAATGCGGTGGTCATCTTGGACACGTATTCGACGATGGTCCGCCACCAACCAATCTTCGCTATTGCATTAATTCGGGTGCGATGGTGTTTGAGAAGCAGGAATAATTCGAAGATTTAAAAATTCGGAAAAAGCCGGGCTGCAATTCGTCCGGCTTTTTTGTGCAATCAGAATTATTATATCGACGAAAAGTGCCGTGCTCGATTCAGTACGAACAATGGAATAATATTTTTTTCAACCGGCAGGAAAATTTAATCTGGGAAATCTGCGAATCTGTGGCAAAGCGCGCTGGCGCGCAACAGCAGAAGTGTTACGTTCGGAAAATATTACCGGACACCATGATTCTCGAATCTTCGAATGGCTATACTGATTTAATTCAGTAATATTGATCCTCCTAATTCCACACACCATGCAACGAGTAGCAGTGCTCATCGATTTCACTGATGGTTCAGTGATTGCTTTCAAACAGGCAGAACAGCTGGCGGCTAAAACCAAAGCTGAAGTTCATGCGGTTCACATTACCAATGCGAACGACAAAACGGAAGCTGCAGGATCGCAACTACGTGGATTTGTTGCAGCGCACTCAGCGGCTCCACACGAAGTGAAAACACATGTGGGCGTGGGCAATGTGCAGCAGACTGCCCCTGCGATGATGAAAAAGATTTCGCCGGATGTTGTTGTCGTTTGTACGCATGGTATCAAAGGACTTGCACAGCATTTGTTCGGTGCAAAAATTCTGCAGATTGCACAGGTGATGCGTTACCCGATGATTATCTTGCACGAAAATAATCGCGTGAATATTTCAGAAGTAGATTCTATTTTATTTCCACTCGGACCACATCCTGAATTTGCAACGAAGATCCGTCAGACCGGTGTTCTTGCACAGGCATTAGGCGCATCAGTTGTGTTGTACGAAATTGAAACACCTGGAAGCGCTCCCGATGCTGCATTGGAGAAAAACAAGAACATCGCTACGCAGCAGTTCAATGAGATGCGCGTGAATTCGAAATACGTGTTCGATGAAATGAAATTTGTTTCGGCCGGATATTCACGTCAGACACTCGCGTACGCAACCGAAAATCACTTCGGACTCATTAGTGTAATGGCGTCAGTTTCTCAGAACCAGATCCGTTTTGCTGCTGGCGATAAGGAAAATATTGTGATCAACGAAGAAGGTGTTCCCGTTCTCGTTTGCGCTGAGTGAGTGGAGTCGGTCCCGATAGCTATCGGGACAATCCCGACTCTGCAAACTAGAACGGATTTCTGTTCTGCAGATTCCTGTCTCCGATTGCTTCTGCATCTTTGATATCGCGTATCGCGCTGAATCCTTTCGCCATCGCGATAATCATGAACACTTTCAGAACTGTCCCTCCGAATCCAGGTCGACCACCATCTTCTAATGAAAAGTAGAGCGTGAGCAGAATGTCGGCCACGAGCAACAGGATGATAGTAATCAATGCAGCTGTTGACCGGTACTTCCAGACGCAAAAGCCAAGACCAACAATGATTGCACCGAGCACCATCAATATCCAGCTGGCGCCCATTTCCAGCAAAAATTCAGAATTACCAAACTCTGCAATAGCGCCAATGATGAAATTCAACGCCCCGATGAAAATCGCAATTCCGAAAATACCTTTGAGTCGTGTGTCGGGATCGCCACCGGTTCCTTTGAGTGGGCGACCGTTGTAGTCAACGCGCATTCCCTGAGCATATCGTTCCGTGCTGTAGTGAATTCCAATCGTCGATCCATCCTGCAGATGAAATACATTGCCTTGCTTAAGATGGTCCAGATTCTGGAAGCCACCAATTACGTGACCGTTATGTGTAACGGTAATTTCTTTCCACCAGCCTTTCCAACTGATGACAAGTTCTTGTGTTTTCTGATCGTCGAGGTAAAATTTATTCGATGGCATATGTGGGGGTTACCGAACGAAGATAAGAGTGGAACGCTTCAAAACAAAACGACCATCATGTGATGGTCGTTTTGTTTTGTCAGCGGCGCGGAATTACTTCACATGTTTTTTCGCGTGTCCGGGATTAGTTGTTTGTGGATGATGCGGGTTGTGTGGGTTTTTGTTCCAGCCTTTCTTTTTACCGTGTTGTTCTTGTGCAGGCGTTGTTGCGGGAGCAGGTCGTGGTGTTGGAGCCGGTGCAGGAACTGGTGTTGGCGCTGGCATTGGCGCAGGACGCGGCGCGGGTGACGGTGCAGGTGTAGGAGCAGGTGTGCTTGCACCTGGACGGGGAGTTCCCGGTCCTCCGGCATATACGGTTCCAAGCATCAGCATGAATGCAAGGGCTATTACAATTGGCTTTCTCATTTTTTTAGTTCTTGGTGACTGAACTGTAAGTTGCAAACGTGCTGCCAAAGGCGGATAAAGTGTCTGATTGTTCGCAGGTGGTAGTTCTGCAACCGCAAGTGGTGGATTGCATCAGTCGCTGTATTTTATGTGGTACAGTATGATCCAAAAAAAAGGACAGCGCTCTGCACGCTGTCCTAGGGATGTGTAATCAGTAGGCAGTAGTGCCGTTAATCAGTACGCAGTCTGCGTTCTGTATGAGTGTTCAACTGTAAATCCGAAAACAGTGAACGATAAACTATTTAACTGTGAACTATTCAACTAAGCTTTCAAAAATTTCAGGCAAATCCATTGAACTGTCAACGGTAAACCTTTGAACTGTGAACTATTGCACGCCCGGACAACCTTTGTCTTTGCGGCCACGGCTCATGCCTTTTTTCTTATTGTGTTTTTTGTGCTTCTTCTTTTTCTTCGTCATCATATCATGACGTTTGTACTCTTTTACGGGTTCCGGATTGCTTCCGGCGTACGCAGGCACTGTGAATGCGAGTAACATTGCTGCGGAGAGGGCGATGAGGGTTTTCATAGTCTGTTAGGTTTGCGTGACATCAGATTCATTAACCTGACGCAAATACAACGCAAATCCAAAGCCAGTCTTATGCCATGGAGGTCTGGACTATACAGGCGGCAACTCCCGTCCAATATCTGGTATGATTGAAAAAAATTCGTCGATAAAACTTTAGGAAAATTCCATCCGGGTGAACTTCTTTTTCCCTTTACCTGGATTATCTGTGTTCGGATTGTGGGGATTATGGCGGTTTTTGAACCATCCTTTTTTCTTGCCGTTCGAGGAAGCGGCTTTTTTGCCACCGTTTGGCGTTACTACA
Source organism: uncultured Chryseobacterium sp. (assembly GCA_964447465.1). Classification (GTDB taxonomy): domain Bacteria; phylum Bacteroidota; class Bacteroidia; order Palsa-965; family Palsa-965. The sequence continues at coordinate 3,529 of CAYUTR010000208.1, read as the reverse complement.
ACGCAGGAGGTACTGAGTACCACCAACGCTGCAATAAATAGAGTGGTGAGGTTCTTCATACCTGTTGAACGAACATCCGGAAGCAGTGTTCAATATTTGCGATGGTTAACGGGCGTTTATCGACTGCCGGTTAAATTGAGATGTTTATCCGCCACGGGAAATCAGGTATTCACAGCAGTAGAATCTCTCACAGTCGATTTATTGCGGTGAATTTTCGTCGGCATTTGCAGACATCCGATCAGGAGCACGAGAAATCCAGCGGTGATGATTACGAGTAATCGGTTTTTCATGATAAGTGTTTTCCTTTGAAACGTAAATTGACAACTGAAGTTTGTTCAATACGGTGATTTGTACACTTGGTTCGATGAATACCGCCGCGCCTCGCATTTTTCGCCGCGTCGCCGTGTATAAAAAAAGGATCGCCTCCTGAAAGCGATCCTTCTAATTGAATCCTGATTCCCGATTTGCCGTCGGGTTACAGGCTAAAACAAAATCTATTTTATCGACGACTTGTTTATCACTACGCCACGCCGCGTCTCGCTTTTTTCGCCGAGAGCTTGTCCTGAGCTTGTCGAAGGGCCGCGTCATAAAACCTATCTCGAAATCGTAAGCTTCTGTGTTACTACACTCGAACCGTTCTTAACGTTCACCATATAAATTCCTTCTGCAAGTGCTGAAGTCTGGATTACTGTATTCGTTCCAACCGGAATAATTGTCTGAACCACACGACCTGTCATGTCGCACACTTCGATTACTTCAGTTGCATTCGAAGTCTGAACAGTTACATTTTCATTCGCCGGATTCGGATACATGCTGAATGAAACCGGTGCTTCAACTTCGTTAAATCCTGGCATTACTGATGGATCAATCACTACCGAATCATTCACAACAGTGAGTGCAATGTATGTTTGCGACTCTGTTACACATGTTACATCCGACAGGTCGAAGTTGCAGACTGCAATTCCTGAAAGGTTGTCGGTTGTTACGATGAAGAAGGATGCGATGACTCCACTTCCGTTCAACGTATTCACGTGATTGTTTTTCACTTCCGCGAAATCAACAATTGCTGCACTCTGGAAATGTTTCTGGAATGTAAACATGTTACCACCGGTTGTTCCGAGCCATGATGTGTTCGCGTTGATCACTGTTAGATTCGTATCGATCAATCCTGCTTCAGAAGTGATCCGGAACGAAATTCCATACAGACTGTCCATCGGAGTTGCAACCGATCCCAGCACAACATCTACACGTACCAGTGTTTGCAATCCTACTGTGTCGTACTGACAAACAAGTTGCAGTGATGGTGCAGCGGCAGGAACTACAGGCTGACCATAACGGAATGGGTGAGTCAGTGAATAGTTGAGTGAAACAGGAACTGTATCATTCACGTTAATTACACCGTTACCGTCTGCATCACCATGTTTGTAGTTGCAGTTTACATAGCTCTGTGTCCAGTCAACCATTGGTTGTGCGTACCATGCGTTGCTTGCACCCGGACGCACTGCATCTGTTGCACCGTAACCTAATCCGATATGAAGTGCATCTGCCATGTTTACTACCAAATCGTAGTTGCAATCACCCGGCCAAACATTGCCAACGTATTGCGCATTGCACGAATCAATAACTGTGATCACGCTGGTTAAAGCTCCACATCCGGGATACTGTACTACGAATACGTATTGTACCGGCTGTGTAATAACATAAGCGCTACCTGGGAATGGCGAAGATTGGAAGTTGCCTGAAGTATCTGTGTATTGTACAGTATACATTGTTCCTCCCGGACCAAGATCATAAGTGATCGGCTGACCTTGACACATATAAAGTGTATCGATGTGCCAGTAGTAAGCGCTTACAACAACTGTATCCATTGCTGTACAATTGTTCGCAGTATCCGTCATCGTTACGATATACGTTTGATTGTGTACACCACTAACTACGTTTGGATTTTGCACGAATGGATTATCTAATCCTGTTGTTGGTGACCACACAAACTCGTAGTTGCCCGGAGATGCAGGCACCGCATTCAGCTGGCCTTGTTGCTGGCAGAATATGGTGTCAGGACCTGCATCAACATCACATATTTGTGCACATGCTGTATCCCATTGTACGGCGAACACATAGTTGTACTGACTTCCGCAAGCATATGCTGTTCCGAAATACACACCAATCGTGTCGACCACCAACGCCTGTGAGGAATCCATTTGCATCTGCCAGAAATATCCGTCTTCAGCACCGGGACCGAGATCGAGCGCAACACTGTCGCCTGGACAGAGCGGAACTAACATCGTAGGTTGTCCTAGCGGCACGTAAGTCGTAGAATCTGTAATGAACACGACCATGTCTGTAAGCATACTGCAACCGGTGAACGGATCTGTCATAGTGATAATGATCTGCACGGTGTCGTAAGCGATGCTGTCCTGCACGTAATAATATTGTCCATACGATAACGCAGTGTCAACCAACCAGGCCGGGCTCACGTTGATCGGGTAAGGATTGAGCGCTGATGCTACTACAGTAAAGACAGCATACGATGTATTGCACGCTTCAATTGTATCAGGCATTGAAACAGTATTCTGCACAAGCAGGGTTGGGCAACCAGAACCTGCGTTCGTTGTTTTCCACGTGCCGCCCCAATCCATTGTTACATATCCCGTGTCGTTGCTGAGAAAATCAACATCACGCACCATTGATCCGTTTGGAATGTAATTCAATCCAAGCCATGTTGCACCTCCATCGATTGTACGGAACACATTTCCTGCAACACCAGTCATGTAACCAGTATCGGCCGATGGAAAATCAATAGCAAGAAACTGATACGTTCCGTAAACCGTTATCGGATTCCAGTTTGTACCACCGTTTGTTGTACGCATCAATCCATATGTTCCGGTTGCGCATCCGTTCAGCGGATCTGTAAATGCAATGTCCTGAAATTCGTAGAATATGCTCGCGAATTGCTGAGTCCACGAAGATGCATTAATTGTCTTGAGAATGATTCCATCATCGCCACCGACCCAACCAGTAGTAGCATTCACAAATTCAATTGAGTAAAGATCAAGTGATGTTGTTGAACTGAGTGTCGACCAACTTGTTCCTCCGTTAATTGTTTTACGGATTACGCCACCACCACCAACCACAAATCCATCAGTCGATGAAGTGAACCAAACCGCATTCAATGCTTCACTTGGAGAAACTTGTTGCATTGCTGACCACGATGCTCCGCCATTCATCGTTTTCTTGAACCAACCTGCGTAATTCCCGAAACCGAGATTTTCTGAGTACACTGCAAATCCTTCGTTCGCATTCAGCCAGAACATTCCCTGTTGAAAAAACAAACCGCTTACTGAATCGATTGTCGCCCATGTTACACCACCATCAGTTGTTTTCTGCATGGTCCAGATACTTTGCAGGTATCCAATATTGCTGGAAACAAACTTTATGGATTGACCACCGTTGTTTGGCGCAATATTATTCCACTGTGCTGAAGCAGGCAGCAGAAGTAATAGCGCTGCAACTGTAACGATTAGGCGGG
>CAYUTR010000207.1:0-9121 GCA_964447465.1 uncultured Chryseobacterium sp. | reverse complement strand
GGAATCGGAGGAGTAAGCGTACTCACTGCGATCAGGAATGAATTGCCCACAGTTGATCTCGTGTATACCGGCGATAATCTGCATTTGCCATACGGTGAAAAGTCGATGAATGAAATCCTGACGTACAGTCGCGGCGTAGTGGAGTTCCTGAAATCAAAAGGCTGTGGTGTGATTGTGATTGCGTGTAACACCGCATCTGCTGCTGCACTCAAACAATTGCGTGAAGAATATAGTGACATTGTATTCATCGGCATGGAACCGGCAGTGAAACCAGCAGCAGAACAAACACAAACCGGTGTGGTAGGAGTGATGGCTACTACTGCAACGTTTCAGGGAGAATTATTTGCGTCAGTTGTGGAACGTTTCGCTTCCGGCGTAAAAGTCATTCAGCAACCTTGTCCGGGATTAGTGCAACAGATTGAAGCGGGAGAATTGGATTCACCCGCTACAATGGAATTACTCCGCGGATGGCTGCAACCAATGAAGGAACAAAACATCGATCGTATTGTTTTAGGATGCACGCATTATCCGTTTGTGAAGAAGGCAATTCATTCTATACTTGGTGATGGAGTAACCATCATCGATCCTGCACCGGCAATTGCAAAACAAGTTCGTCGTGTGCTTGAATCACGCAACGAAATTCCGGCTTCAGGAAACGGTGCTACACATTGGTTTACGAGCGGAAATACTCAACAATTTGCTGCAACGTTGCTTCACCTTACTGGTATGGACGAAAAAATAAATCCGCTTCAGTGGAGCGCAAACAAACTTCACGAATGAAAAATCTGATTGGTATTTTCATTCTGAGTATTTGCTTTATGCTTAGCGGGTGTACAGTTGCGCAGTTCACCTACTTGCGTAACCTCACGGAACAAACCGTCGATATTTATTTTGACTTTGATGCAGCGGCTATGAAGTCCATTCCGGACAGCATTTATATTCCGTTCTCATCAACCTCGCATCAGGTGAATAAGAACACACCAAAATTCATGACGGATTCAATTGTTGCAAAGCGTTATACGGGAACCACTTTGCTTATGAAGATTCCTAGCGGAGGAATGATCATGTTTGATAAGAACACTTCACACAAGATCGGCTATCACGATCCGGAAAGAATAAAAGTGAAAGTGCCCGGACATGAACCGTACACCGTAAGATTGAGCGGGACTTTATTAGAAGGAGAGAAGCCGTTTCAGACGAAGGGCAATTCGCCGAGGATATTCTGGCACGACATTTACTAGCTACAACAGCAGTTTGTCTGCGACGCCATACACGGCGGCACGGCGAAACGGAGTTTTACTGAAAATAATATTAACACTCGTTGCTAAACCCACGAGAAACGGCGAATCGCTCCTCGATTTCTAGTTAATTCAACAGATGAAATTGTATCCGCAGCTAACACATTTAGAGATCGCTTTAGCGATCCGCCGCGACGCGTGGGTATTTTTTTAGAAAACAACGGGCTCCGTTACGCCGCGCCTCCGTGTAAAGCGAGCTTGTCCTGAGCGTAGTCGAAGGGCAGGCAGAGGAGTCTACTTGAACCACGAACTATACATCACATAATTATTCGCGATCCTCTCAATCTCCCCCTTCGATAACTCCGGAGAAATCGCTTTTATCTTTTTCGCAGGAACACCCGCGTAAATACTGTTCGCTTCTACTTTCATTCCTTCTGTCACAACTGCGCCTGCCGCGATGATTGTATTGCTTCCCACTTCCGCATGGTCCATCACAATCGCACCCATGCCCACGAGCACATCATCATGTAACGTACATCCGTGCACAATCGCCCGATGTCCGATCGAAACATTGTTCCCGATTTTCGTTGCTGCTTTCTGGTACGTGCAGTGAATCATTGCAAGGTCCTGCACATTTACTTTGTTGCCGATCTCAATGCTGTTCACGTCGCCGCGAATCACACAGTTGAACCAGAAGCTGCATTGATCTCCGGTTTTTACGTCACCAACAATGGTTGCGTTTTCCGCAATGAAGCAATCGTTACCAAACGACGGTTTCTTTCCTTGTACTTCTAAAATAATAGGCATAAAAAGACCTTTAAGGTTTTATAGTGATTCACGTGAATTTACTATAAAACCTTAAAGGTCTAACGGGATCCTTGTCATACTGAGCGTAGTCGAAGGATGACAAGATTATTTCGCGGAGTCGTTAGCCGGCATTCCGCCCGGCTTACAACATGCCGGCAATTTCTTTTGGGCGCGGTTGTTGGCTTTCACTTCATCCGCATCATAACCCGCATTAGCGATAACCGTTCTGATTTTATCAGGAGCTGTTTTCGTTCCGTTATAAACAACAGTTGCAACCTGAGTTTTCAGGTCAACACTCACCGACTTTACACCTTTCATGCGGCCAACTTCTGTTTCCAGTTTAGTCTTGCACATGTCGCATTCAGCAGAAGTCTGGATTTTCACCGTGTCGTGTTTGGACTTTAATCCTTGAGCCGTCAGATTTGCAGGAGCAAACAAAACAGCGAGCATTAACATTGCAATTGAAGCAACAGTTTTCATTTCGTGTGTGGTTTAGTAATTGAAGTTAAATCTTTATTCGCAATCCGGCATAAATTGTTCTGCCGTCAGTGGGAGCATATATGAGTGATGCATCAAAATTTGAGCCAAAGGGCTGATCCGCGCTAATTATCGGATTTTGCTGCATTAAGTTGGCAATATTCTCCACTCCGGCGTAAACTTCGATCTTCCGGAACTTCCGTACAATGTGCGCATTGAAGACGAAATAGTGCGGGCTTTTCGTGTCCCCAACCAGTACTGCAACGTTGGAATTATGATCAGTAATTATGTGCGACGGAACTCTGGTCTCTCCGATCCACTTGGTGGTGAAGTCAAATACCCACTTATCATAAGGCAGGTAATACGACAGGTTCAGGAATGCGCGATGACGTGCAACCAGCGGTTTGTTTTTCATTTCTCCATTGTACAACGCCTGCACGTCATAAAACTTGTAAGCAAGTCGCACGTCGAAACGTTCCAACGGTTCCATGGAAATGTCGGCCTGAAAACTATTCGCGAATGACTTTCCTTTCAGGTTGTAGATTTTCAGTTTGCCCGGCGTGTCAAAATCATACAACACCTGATTCACGAAATCGGTGCGGAAGAAATCTACTACGAAAATGGCTTGTCGCGAAAACAAAGAGAATTTCTGTTGAATGCTTCCGCCATAATTCCAAGCAACTTCCGCGTCGAGATCAGGACTGATGATGACTTCACGCGAACTCGCAAACAGCATGCTGCTTTCCGTAAACACATTCGCCATGCGAAAACCTTTTCCTCCTGAAACACGAATTGCCATGCTGTCGGTTGGATTGTATTTCAGATGTAATCGCGGTGTAACCTGGAATCCTGCGAGGTTGTGATAGTCTCCGCGAATACCAGCAACCATGCTGAATTTTTTCGTGAGGATTCCACTGTACTCCAGAAACATTCCCGGAACAATTTCGGTGCGATCGAAATTACTGTCGTTGTACGACTGAATGTAATCGTCGTAAATCAGACTCGTTCCAACTTTCACAACGTGATCTGTCGTCTTAACAATGTCCTGCCAGATGAGGTTGACGTAAATACTCTTCTGTTCTCCATCGTAAGTACGCTGACCGAAATACATATCCTGCTTGTGATAACGCACCGAGAACATTGTACCAAGACTTCTTCCGGGACTGTCGAATACAAATCCGGTCTTGTTGAAGACTTCGGCCTGCACGTTGCGGATTCCGATTCCGAAGAAATTCGTTGAGCCATAGTCGCGCGACTTGTCGAAATTAAATTGTCCACCGCGACGGTCATCATAGACCATACGGAAACCAAATTGTCCTTCCGCGCGATCGCCTCGCTGCCAATACCAGCGATTCATCACGTTCAACTGATCGTAAGTTGGTTGATCAAGAAATCCGTCGTGATTATTGTCGTTGCGTTGCTTCATTGTACTCGCATGTGCAAGCAACGTTGTTCCTATCAGCGGAGAAAAACTCTTATTCACGTGTGCGTTAACTTCATAACGTCCCATCTGGTTCGCATACATATTGAAAAAGAGCGGATCCTGTTTGTCATCCGGCTTCAACAAATCAATGTTCAGTTGTCCCGCGATGGATTCGTATCCGTTCACTACAGATCCTGTTCCTTTCGTAATGAGAATTGTTTTCACCCATGTTCCAGGAACATATGTCAATCCGTAGGAAGAAGAAAGTCCACGTATCAACGGCAAATTCTCGAACATGATCTGGGAGTAAACGCCGTCCAATCCAAGCAACTGAATTTTCTTCGCGCCGGAAACTGCATCCGTCATTGCAGCATCAACAGAAGGATTCGTTTCAAAGCTCTCCGATAAATTACAACAGGCTGCTTTCAGTTGATTGCGTGCGCCAATCCGTTCTCCATTGATAGTCGGAATGAATAAAAATTCCGATGCCATTTGCTTCTCAATGATTACGACAGTATTCAGCGTGTCTGATTGTACTTCGAGAACCACGATCACATCTGTTACAGCCGTACTATTCGCGAACACGATATTTTTCGGTTTGTATCCTGTTGCACGGACTTCCAATGTCGCAGGAAATGAATCGGGCCATGCTATTTCAAACGTACCGGCGACTGTAGTCTGCGTACCGAGTCGGAAGTTGACCCAGCGCACAACTGCACCGGGAATTCCGGTTTTATCGTCGCCTATGCCGTTGACTTGTCCGTGCAGATAATCCCGCTGTGCGTAAAGCCCAACAGACATAAGTCCGAACAGAAGTATTAAGAGTTTTTTCATGATTATTTTTTACAATATTCTTATGGCCTGCAGATTTATCTGCAGGGAGTCAGAGATGTAAAAAAGTTTAAATCAGAAAACTCTTCGTAAAAATCCGGACTGGCGGATACGAAGATTCATGTGGGAAGGAAAAACGACGCAGCTCGATGCATACCGAGTTGTCAGACTGAGCGTAGTCGAAGGCGGACAACGCAGAAGAAACATCAAACCACACAACCGACTTCTCAATATTCTGTGTTGCAGAAACAACATACTGCAGAATATCAATTTTCATATTGCTGATATCGCAACACTTTTCTTCAATGGTTACGGGAGCGTGCTCATGTTCGTGTTTGCAGCAATCGTCCGGAACATTAATTGAGATGGATGTATATCCCGATTTCGCACAAACCATCTTAGCTAAAGACACACCGCTTCCCGTAACGAGAATCATCGCGCCAAGGAGAATGGAAAGTGTGGATTTGAGCCAGCGGTTCATGATGCTAAATTAGACAAATCATAAGCCAACCGCAAGTACTTAGCCTTTCTTAACAGGCGAATAGTCAACAGCAAAATGCAACCCTACATCGTCTGAGATTGCAATCTCTCAGGATTACGTATTAATTACTTATTCCAAGTAATATCCAGAGTAAACGTATTGTTAGATGTTCTATGGACTAGTCGTTTGGGCAGTCCAGATTGATCTCTGGTTATGTATATTTTGGAAGACTGAATAATTCCCATTGTTGGACTACCTAGGACCTGAGAACAATATATCAGATTGCCCTTAGCATCATAAGTATACTCTTCTGTTACAGCGAAGTCAGGTAGAATTGTTACCTCAATTGCAATTTCACGACCCAAGGAGTCAAGAGTAACCCACGTCGTGTCGTTGGTCGAGGTGCCGCCTCTATTTGACAAATAAACACAGCGATATCGATTGTTTATTAGTTCTGTATTACCCAAAGTAGAGATTGATTTGCTACCATCAGCTAAAGTTTCATTTGTTAAGGAGTCTATTCCAATACGGTTTGCAACAATGATTTGATCAGTGGTTCTGTTCTTCTTTGAAGTATCACCATTTTCCCATTCCGTCTTGTGAATATGTCGTTTATCACTGGAGTATCTAATTAGGGATGCTTTGTGGCTGCTGACGATGTACATAGAATTTTCAGAAATGTCGTACCACACATTATCGTCAACTCTACTTTTTTTCGATTTGAATGAATAGCTCAGCTTTTTGGGAAAACTAGAATTGTACTCGACGTTTATAGTTTCAGTGATGAATTTGGCGTCAGCTTTAGATTTTACAATTTCAACGCTATCTTGAACAACGATTGAACAACTTTTGTAATTGGTTTCCGCAGGCAGCGTCCACACTTCGGATATCAATTCTGGCGAAGTGAATAAAGGAGTCGTGGGAATCGTTTTAAAGTCCGATGATTGCCCAAAAATTATTGCCGGGAAGCACAGCAGAATTATGCAAATGAAATATCTTCTCATGGGTGCAATCTATGATATTTTTCCTTTAATATAATCAATCGTATAATGCAACCCCACGCTCTCTTTCCGCTCCGTGGCGTGTTTTATGATAACATACGCCACGTTAATGATATTCCTCAACTCACAAACCGTCTGTGAAATCGTAATCTTCCTGTACAGCGCTTCATTCTCTATCCACAAAATTTCCAGACGATCCATTGCTCGCTTCAAACGCAGATCGGAACGGACAATACCAACGTAGTTGCTCATGATCGCTTGTACTTCACGTAAACTTTGTACGATCAATACCATTTCTTCCGGCGCGTCGGTTCCTTCTGCATTCCAGTCGGGAACTCCTTCCTGAAACGAAGACTCCTTTATTGAAACTGCCGAAGATTCACTCGCACTATGTGCGTACACTACTGCTTCCAGAAGAGAATTCGACGCAAGACGATTCGCTCCGTGCAATCCGGTGCAGGAACATTCTCCGACAGCATATAAATTTCCAATACTGCTGCGACCCCGCATATCTACTTTAATTCCTCCACAGAGATAATGTGCAGCAGGAACAACCGGAATCATTTGTTTCGTGATGTCAATATCCAGCGACAAACATTTCTCGTAAATATTCGGAAAATGTTCACGCAAATCTTTTGCATCGAGGTGCGTACAATCGAGGTACACAAAATCTTCTCCACGGACTTTCATCTCATTGTCGATGGCACGTGCAACAATATCGCGGGGCGCTAGAGATTTACGCTTGTCATACTTGTGCATGAATTCTTTTCCATCCTGCGTTTTCAGAATTCCTCCGTGACCACGCATGGCTTCAGTGATGAGAAACGAAGGATGCTCTCCCGGATTATACAACGAAGTCGGGTGGAATTGCATGAACTCCATATTCTCCACGCGACCTTTCGCGCGATACACCATTGCGATTCCATCTCCGGTGGCAATGGTTGGATTCGTCGTGGTAGAATACACGTGACCTGCACCACCAGTTGCCATCAAAGTAATGCGCGCAAGAACGGTGTCTACTTCCGCAGTTTTCGTATTGAGCACATACGCACCAAAACATTTTATTCCGGGAGTGCGACTGTTCACTTCTTCACCGAGATGGTGTTGCGTAATTATATCAACAGCGAAATGATGATCGTAAATTTTGATGTTAGGATGCGATTGCACTTGTGCGAGCAGTGCACGTTCGATTTCATATCCCGTGATGTCTTTGTGATGCAGAATGCGATGCTCGGAATGTCCGCCTTCTTTCGCGAGCTCGTAATCTCCTTCAGGCGTCTTATCGAATTTCGCGCCCCATTCTGCCAGCTCATTCACGCGTTCAGTAGATTCGGTGATCACCATGCGCACAACTTCTTCGTTGCACAAGCCATCACCACAAATCAGCGTGTCTTGCACATGTTTCTCGTACGAATCCGGCGAGTACATCACTGCAGCAATTCCACCTTGCGCGTATTTGGTATTGGACTCGTCGGCATTCGATTTCGTGATCAGAATCACCGAACCATGTTTCGCCACCTTCAACGCATAGGTCAATCCGGCGATACCAGAACCGATAATCAGAAAATCCGTCTTGATTTGGGGCTTCACTTGGTAAAATTAGCGAATTCGCTCTTCGGGAAGCACCACATAAATTCTTGGCGTTTTGGCTCCCGATAGTTATCGGGATTGGCGGTCAAATTAGACTGTGAATCCGTACTTTTGCACAATGCAATCACCAGTAATTCCCGTTGTTCTATACGCCGAAAGCACACCGAATCCCGCAACCATGAAGTTCGTTGCGAATCGCATGCTCATCGACGATGGTGCAACCGCACAATATTTATCTCCCGAACAAACTGCCGGTTCACCACTCGCAGCAAAACTGTTTAAGTTTCCATTCGTGAAGGGCGTTTTCGTTTCCGCGAATTACGTGACGGTTACAAAGACGGATACGCTTACCTGGGACGACATCACACTCGAGCTTCGTGAGTTTATCCGCGATCATCTCGCAAAAGGAGAAGCTGTTGTTACTGAATTACCAAAACAGGAAGTGCACACCGATTCTTCTTTTAAATCAACCACAACGGTTTTCACAGAACATGCAGCTCCTCAGTCGGAGACCGAACATAAAATCGTAGAAATCCTCGAACAATACATTCGTCCCGCAGTAGAGCAGGATGGAGGTGCAATCACATTCAACTCATACAAGGATGGAATTGTAACTGTTCAGATGCGCGGCTCATGCAATGGTTGTCCTTCTGCAAGTGTTACTTTGAAAGCTGGGATTGAAGCGCTGCTGAAGAGAATGGTTCCTGGAGTGCAAGAGGTCGTGGCGGTTTCGCTATAATCCTCGATACACCCTTCCAAAGTTTATCGTGGTTCACGTGATTCTCAATAAACTTTGGAAGGGTTTAGCGAATCAGCGAAACATGACCCATGAGCCTGTGCTTCTTGTTCTGCGCATCCGTCCACAAAATTCTGTAGACATACACATCTTGCTGACACGGATCATTCTTGTAAGTTCCATCCCAACCTTTGAGGATGTCGTCTGACTGATAGATCAACATCCCCCAACGATCAAACACCATCATGTTGAACGACTGAACATTCGTTCCGTACGCGTAGAAAATATTATTCGTTCCCATATTATCGGGAGTAAACGCATTCGGAACATAAACGGTCGATTGTTCTTCAACTGTAATCGTGATGTAAACTGTGTCGGTGCAACCGTCAGCATTCGTTACAACATACATCGCGTTGTAAACTCCTGCAGCAGGATACGTGTGCGTGATTGATCCGAAATTGCAGTTGGTAGTTGAATCTCCGTCACCGAAAAACAACACACAATTCGTTCCGCCTGTAGCAAGATCATTAAACACAA
>CAYUTR010000206.1:0-9136 GCA_964447465.1 uncultured Chryseobacterium sp. | reverse complement strand
GTCCGCATGTTTTCAACCAACACTTCTTCCAATGAATAACACAAAACCTGATGTTCTGTCAAATCAGAATATCCTGATAAAACTGTTTTCGTTATCGGCTGAAATTCTAGTTTTTCACTTCTTGAAATATCAACTTTCACTTTTTTGTTATTGCCTTGTCCGCCCAATGGTCCAACGAAACTGATGTAAAAATTAATTCCACCGTCCTCGTGTTCGTTATTGTCAATAATTGCGAGCTGAATATTTGCCTCCTCCAAAACATATTCAAAGGTTTCTGTAAACCATGCAAATATTTGTTCGTTGGTGATTTCATTGTTCAGTAAAGTAAAATCCAGGTCTTCCGAAAACCGGTAATCTTCAAAATATACTTTCTTTAACACAGTTCCGCCTTTGAAGACAATACTCTTTGTGAGAGACTCGTGTTCAGCTATTCCTTGCAATATCCACGAGAGCACATAGTCTTTTTCTATTTGCTGATCACGAACACCTGCTTCACTTGCTTTCCGCTGTATTTCGCCTGGCCTGATCATGTATAAATTGCCGACTTAATTGTTTCTGTTTCCAAATTTTGCTGAATGCTCCATCTGCTGATCATTTTTCCTGATTTCGGCAGTTCCGTATCCAGCAAAACATAAGACGCCGTTTTTTCTTCCTGCAGTTTCTCTGTGATATTATTATTTATTTCCAATAACTCCAGAAGAAATCCCAGTCGTTTGATCACTGCCTGCGATTTGAATCTTATTATGTACTCCAGCAGCGTATCAAATTTTATCTTGTCTTTTGAAACGTATATTGCTCGCGCCACTTCCACAATACCTCCGGCGTAATCAGGTTTGAATAAGCAGTCAACGATTGTTTTTTCAAGATCAGAGCATTGCACCTTATTGAAGTTATCGATCCACATTTTATTTGCTCCAAAAAAATGATTCCCGTTGTGGTAAATAAACTGGAACGAAACATTTTTTATTCTGAGTACAGATGGACGCATTTGTTTTGAAACAACTATCTGCTCTTTCAAAGAGGGCTGCGTTATCAGGTTGTGAATTTGTAGTGCCGAATAATAACCAATGTAATGATCTGCATCTCCAACTAAATTTTCAGCGATCACGTGCCAGTCGGGCATAAATGATTCTGAGTTTTGCTCGTATGGAATTATGTAGTAAACGCGCTCCTTCAACCGCATTAACAAACCTCTCTTCGTCATGTCGCTCAGCAGTTCTTTAACTGCACTTTCACTCGAGTCGGGTAATGCGTTAAATACTTCGGCATAATCAAAACACGCCCGGCTCTGTCCGTTGAAATAGGACAGTAGTTTGCCGGATTTCGTTGATATATACTTATCTTCCATAGTAACTCAGTCAGGTTTGACCTGACCATTATAATATGAAAGATAATACAATTTGGACGATCCTGCCTAATAAATAAATGTTTCATAGTAATACAGTCAGGATAGTCCTGACTAAAACCATATAAAACATAACCAAATGGACTATTTTAGCCAATTTGGCCAATTTATAGCATTGACAGAAGGATGAAGGGTTAAAATTCCGCTAAAATGCTCTGCGTGCTACTACCTGTCCCTCCAATAAATAAGAAGAGCTTATTCAGATTCGTTGTCGTATTTCTGACAACTAAATTACTGTCCTGACCAGCCGCATAATTTGCGTCTGTCTGAATTGGTTGGACGTAAAATGTATTGATTTGTGCGAAGCAAGTTGTTGCGGTTAGAAAGGATAGGATTGTAAATATTAATTTCATGCAGCGCTAAGCTTTCGTTTGGTTCAAGTAAGTTACTAAAATCTGAGAATCAAAACCACGAGCCAAAGCATCATTTACGCGTGATCGCAGAAACCATCGAGGGATTATTGCGTTTCTGGAAATATCTCCTGTACTATGTTTCATGCACCATCGATTCTGCAATTCTTTTTAGCAACGTGTCGCGAATAATCTCAGCGTTCAGCCCATAGTGAGCTTCCCGGTGATGATTCGGACAAAGAGCCGCGACGTTATAAATTGTATCCGGGCCACCTTCACTCAACGGGTTGATATGATGTGTCTCAAGGAACAAACTGCCGTTCGTCGTTTTAAAACCTTCGGCTCTACAGAATTCGCATCTCCCATCCGCGCGTTGAAGAACTATTCTTCTTACCTCTGCACTGCGATCATATACGTCTCCTGTAACCGTGCGCTTCTCAGCCGAAGAATTGCCCTCTGGATCAAGATCAAATTGATCAACTGTCCTTGGTGGTCGAACTCCACGAGTAAGAATAAACTTTCCTGAAGAATCATCATACGCGGTAACCAACCACGGTATCGGATCGAGTAGCCGAAATTTTACAACAGAAGCTTTGGTGGATTTTGAATGTCCTTCGCGCTCACTCCCTTCATTTATCATCACTCTAACAGTTTGCCTGCGTTGAAATGCATTTCGCACTACTTTGTCAAATTTGTCTGCACGATTTTTCCAGACCCCTTTTGTCGAGTCGCTTCTGCTCGTTTCCCTCAAATTACCGGACAGCGAAATTTGATCGGAGTCTTCGAGGATTGAGCTGAACCAAATATTGAGTACCATGACCCCGGGACCAACAAACGCCCAGTTATAGCAGTATTTTGGATTACTTCTTGCCCTTTCCTTACCACCTTTGAAATTCGCCCAGTCACTTACATCAATACCAGCCTCACGAACGAGGTCCATAACGTGAAGTCGTTTCTGTGGTCTGAGGGATTCAATGGTATTCATGTATGGTCAAATTTTTATCTAACTTCTCGCATTAGTCCTAACGTTGGCGAGCTTTGCATTGATGGGATTTTTCAACCTAAACAGTCTGCCAACACCAAAGTATATTAGTTGCTCAAATGTTTCTATTCACACTGTCCGCACACTAACGCAAAACCCGTGTTACCGGCAGTTATTTTACTTTTACACCAGTTACGAAGATATATCTCATGAGAAGCTCTTCATGTCCGCCAGCCAATTCAATGTCTAACTGGTTAGTAGAAGCAAGTTGTAGAAGGTCTTGGTATATTTTCTCAACCAAGTCTCCGATCGCTTCTAGGTTGGTCCAAGTCTGAGATTCTGGCTTTACATTGTTATAATTTCCATCCCAGATTTCTGTTGGTGCTTGTACGATTGGTGCAGTCGGATGATGACCAAGAAGAAAAAACTTATTGTTTCCATTGTACTTATTAAAAATACTGTAGTCATGGAAAAAAGCGTTCCTCAAGGCGTAAATAATGTCGATTTCGTCATCGCTAAGTGTCGTGAAATACTTCAAACACTTTTTTATTGCTGAAGCGTTTCCGGTAAGTTTTGTTTTGCTTTTTGGTTTGTAACATTTACCAATTTGGTCCAACAATGCCATATAACCCATAGTCCCAAGCCAACTTCCTAAATGTCCTTTGAAGCACGGTCCATTGTCATCGTTGGAACATTTTGTATTGTCGAGAAATTTATCGCCAGTGTCCATGTGTCTACCGGACATTTTTCTAGCGTCTTTAAGACCGCCACAAAGTCCAGAAAAAAATGTCATGCCGTTTTGATTGACATAATTGGTTGTCAAATGCGCCTTGATTGCTTCCTGTTCTGTCATTGTGTGTTGTCGTCTTTTATAATTGCAGGCAATACTGTTTTATCGGGCATTGCCTTTAGCCCATTGTTTTAGTTTTATTGGAAAGGATGCTTCACTTATATTGATGTCAAAATTCTTTCGTTCGTCATAATCATTGGCTATATACTTGATAGCATCATAAAAGTGTTGTTCGACAGGTTGGATCGTCCTTTTGTATAGTCTGTCGGAACATACCCAAGTTTCACACTGAAACAGTATCAAGTTTGTCAGCCTTCTCCAAATTCTTTTTTCACTTTCACTGAAAAAGACATTAAAGTATGGCTTTACTTTTTTTTCATCTTGTTTTAAGTACCCCATCAGAAGTTTGGTCTTGCCTTTATAGGGAAATAGATTAATGACAATTTCAGAAGGCCTTACGTCGGGGCCAATCGCGTTCATTTCAATAGAGGTGTCATACGTATAGAAGGACGAAACACACAACTCCACAGGACTAATGTCTCTGTGTTTAAAAACAAAAGATTGCTGGTTATTCAATAAGTCGTCCCAAAGTATGTCAGAATTATATTTCATGTCCTCTATACCTTTGATTTCACCCTCTATTTGTTTTTTGAATTCGTCATTGTCGAACGTTTCAGGAATTTTTTCGATTAGGCACTTATGGTGAGAGACATTTACCATTTTTGTAAATTTCTCGTTGTAAAGTGTCCTGAAGCAAAATAAAAGACAAGATTCATAATCATCAAAGTCTATGGAGCCGCTTTCTATTTTCTTAAATAGCTTGGCGTCATGATCATTGCAAAAACAATTAAAAGAGAATATTTCATTAATTCCTCGATCCTCGAATTTGAACCTCTCGAAGTTAAATTCCGCTATTTCAATTTGCCACAAGTGTTTGTTCGGGGCCAGAACGGAAAGAATTCCGTTTTTCTGAAGGAGGTGAGAGTTTATTGCTTTAACAGTGCAGCCAGGATAAAAACAAGTGACAGGCATTTGTTCAGCCTTACGCAGGCACTCTGAAGTCGCTTTGAAATATTTTAGGTCTTCCTTTTCGATGTTATAAAAGTACCATTTTTGAGTACTGTTTTAAAGGTCTTCATCTGCCATACTTATTGAACTAAGTATTATTTTGTTGATGAACTTTCATTATGATTCTTTCAAGGTCAAGTATCTCTCTTTCTTGATACATGGAATCCAGAAATCCTCCAGGTGGAAGTTCTTGAAAAGAACCTATTACAATAATGTCGCTCCCATCTTGATTGGTGATGTTCCCTTGAGGAAACCCATTTTCGTCATGTACAGTTATAAAGACATGGATGCTTTTTTCTACTATATAGTGAAGGAAACTTATGCTGTATTCAATCTTGTTGTCTTTATTGTAATATGGAATGCAGACTGCAGTTACACTTTGCCCTGTCTTATCAATGTAGCTGGATGACTTGACCTTTGCTCTATGCCATAGAAAGCCCTCTGGTTTTTTAATATTGCCAACTGGCTTTGTTGGATAAAGTGAAACAATAATCTTGGTGTTTTCAATTAAAACCAGTCGATATTCTACTTCTTTATTGTCTTCGTGTTTGTACTTTCCAGTGAACGAATCACACCCGTTTTTGTTAGCTTTCTGACCCGTGCTAAATATTTGGTCACTAATTAATTTGTAATCACCAACGGGTATTGTGCCTTGCCGAAAGTGACTAGGAGTATCTATTTTCCCACTTTCTCTAAATGCTTTATCCTGCAAACTGGAATTGTGAAAGTAACCCATGTGCCTCTTTCGGATATGTTGAAATCCAATTTCATCATTTCCTTGAATAAAGATTAGGTGATGGATTGGTGTCAACCAGATTATATCTATGTAGGTGTAATGACCAAAACTTAGATTCCATAAGTCTTCAAAGCCAGAATAATATTCCGCTTGTAGCAAAATGGTTTGAATTTCTTCTGATGTGAGAAGTGCTTTGGCATCCATTCTTCGAAAATAAGTGACCTATGGATATTCCAGGTCTTTCAACTGTTCAGCTAATCAATACCCCAACACCGGCCCCAACCACCTCTCCGCCAACTCAAACTCCATCCCCTTCCTCTTCGCATACTACTCCATGCCGACGAAGGCTTTGCCTTATCGGCATCATGGACCTGCTCCTTCGTAATCTTCGCTACACCAAAATAATGCGCTCATGCGATCCGCGAAACTATTACTTGATTAACTTACCCGAAGATACAATTTGTCCCTCGCTGATAATCGAGTAGAAATAGATTCCAGCAGCTAATTCTTCTCCTGAAATTGTTTGTTCTCCATTTTCAAGCGATTGTTCTTTCACACATACACCGGCGCTGTTAAAGAGCAAAAATTGACCTTCTTGGTTGGGGCTATTCACAATAAACGTACTCGTGAAAGGATTAGGATATATCTGAAGCGGCACCTTTAATGTTTCCGGTACCTCAATTATCTGACCGGTACACGGATCTGTCAACGTTATTCCGAATGTAATTCGATTGAAAGTTGCAGGTATGCATTGTACCGTAAAAGGAGCAATTGACGCAAATGATTGAGCTACCACAGGACTTGGGAGCTGAGTTGGACGCAGATTAGTGTCCGCACATAAGTAGCCCGATGTGGTATCCGTGACAACCAGAACGTAATCAACGTAAGAAGCAAAATTCGTTTCGTCCGTTACTATTGCGAATTTATTTCCCGGACCTCTAACGAAATCACGTGTAGAAGCCAATTGTCCTGTTGTGTCAGTTGTACTCCAAAGTACGCTGCCTGTGCTATCGAGGCAATACGTTATCTGATCCCAAAACGGTCCGTTATAAATCGTTGACCCGCTGACTAAAAGTGTGTTGTTGCTCCATCCTATTATGCGGTCAGGGCTTGCATATCCATTAATGTCATAAGTATATGACCATTGCAGAACACCATTGGAATCAACCTTTGCTACTCCCGCCTGACTTACTACTGCATAACCTCCATCCTCAGATTGAGTTCCGTCTACAAAAGAAACACCCATGTTCATAGGAACAGTCAATCTCTTATTCCAAATCAGGTTTCCAAACTGGTCCAGTTTAACGATGCATGCATGTCCAAAACTATTGTAAGTAGTGCTACCAAAAAGCACTATGTCATCGCTACTATCTACCAACAATTCCATGCCGGAGTTAACACCGACAATCTGCTGGGACCATTGTTGATTACCATTCTTATCGAGCTTCATAATAATTCCTCCGCCAGATGTAACGCAGCCGCTATCAGCCGTTCCTGCAACTTCCTCTCCACAACTAGATAAATATCGACTCCAGATTTCATTCCCATTCAGGTCGAGTTTCGAAATGAATGATTCGTTGTTTGTCGTGTCGTAGACAGATCCGCTAATCAAGAGACATCCAATGCCCTCAACAACATCTTTGAGAATTAAATGTGTTCCTGGTACGGTTTGATACAAATATTCCCAAATCAGATTTCCGGAGGTATCAATAGCAATTAATGTTGCACTGTATCGATCGTTTAAAGTATCCTGGTAATATCCCCCAGTCAAATACAACCCATTAACATATGTCATTGAGGTCACTGCATATTGCTGCGAAGAAGGCGGTATTGTAACTCGACTAAAAGCTTGGCTATTCACAGATATAGTCAAAAACAAGGCAATGATTGAAAAGTAGATTTTTCTCATCGTGCAGAAGGTTATTAAGAATCAAGGGGGGAGGCCAGTACAACATTACAACATAGAATGCGCAATTCCACTGCATCTCCATAGAAGGCGACATCCACTTGGCAACTGGTACACAGAAGGAACTTTGCTCTCACCGAAAAGCATCTGCACGTCAATACCCCAACACCGGCCCCAACCATCTCTCCGCCAATTCAAACTCCATCCCCTTCCTCTTCGCATACTCCTCCACCTGCTCCTTCGTAATTTTCCCAACTCCAAAATAATGCGCATCCTTCGGTGAGAAATACATTCCACTAACCGCCGCTGTTGGAACCATGGCTTTGCTTTCGGTGAGAATTAAACCAATTTGCTTTTCTGCATCGAGCAAACGGAAGAGTTCATCTTTCTCCGTATGATCAGGTTGTGCAGGATAGCCCGGTGCGGGACGAATGCCTGCATACGCTTCTTTGATGAGATCGTCGTTGGAAAGATTTTCGTCTTTCGCGTAACCCCAGAATTCTTTACGCACACGTTCGTGCAGATGCTCTGCGAATGCTTCTGCGAGACGATCTGCCAATGCTTTCAGCATAATCGCGCTGTAATCGTCGTGGTTCTTTTCGAACTCGGCAACTTTTTCGTCAATGCCGAAACCTGTGCAGACAGCGAAGCCACCGATGTAATCGTTGAGTCCCTCGGGTGCAAGAAAATCAGAAAGCGCAACGTTGTAATGACCGGTTGGCTTTTGTGTTTGCTGACGGATGGCCTGAAACTTTGCAGCAATCGTTTTTCGTGATGCGTCGGTGAAGACCTGCATCTCGTCATCGTTCGCTGTGTTCGCCGGCCAGAATCCGATTACAGCACGCGCACTCAGCCATTTTTCGCTGATGATTTTATTCAGCATCTCCTGCGCATCGTTGAAGAGCTTCGTTGCTTCTGCTCCGCGTTCTACATCTTTCAGAATGCGCGGATAAGATCCTTTCATTTCCCAGGAGATGAAGAACGGTGTCCAGTCGATGTATGGAACCAACGTTTCCAGCGGATAATCCATGAAGACTTTTGTTCCTTTCACTGCCGGCTCCACGAAATCGTGTTTGCTCCACTCAACCGGAAATTTATTTCTCCGCGCTTCGGCAAGCGAGATAAATTTATTCTGACTCTGCGCGCGTGCATTCTGTTCGCGCACACGATCGTAATCTTCGTTGACTTGCACCATGAACGGACCACGAAGCTCTTTCGAAATCAAACTCTGTAGAACCGGCACAGATCGCGATGCATCATGCACATGAACAACAGCATGCTTGTAATGCGGAGTTATTTTCACTGCAGTGTGAACCTTTGATGTTGTTGCTCCGCCAATGAGCAGCGGAATTTCCAGTCCAACACGCTGCATCTCTTTCGCCATGTGCACCATTTCATCCAGCGATGGTGTAATCAATCCGCTGAGACCAATGATGTCGACATTTTCTTTCTTCGCCATATCGATGATGCGATCGGCCGCAACCATCACACCCATGTCGATGATTTCATAATTGTTGCAGGCGAGTACAACGCCCACAATATTTTTTCCGATGTCGTGTACGTCGCCTTTCACCGTAGCAAGCAGGATTTTTCCTGCGGACTTTCCTTCTCCGGCAACTTTCTCCGCTTCGAGATACGGTGTGAGATACGCAACCGCTTTTTTCATCACGCGCGCGCTCTTCACCACTTGCGGCAGAAACATTTTTCCTGCTCCGAATAAATCTCCCACCACGTTCATGCCGTCCATGAGCGGACCTTCAATCACGTGCAGAGATTTTGGAAACTGCTTACGCGCTTCTTCTACGTCTTCATCGATGTGATCGACAATTCCTTTCACCAATGCGTGAGTCAGTCGCTGAGCCACCGTTCCATTCCTCCACTCGGTATCTTTCTCCGCTC
>CAYUTR010000205.1:3505-9167 GCA_964447465.1 uncultured Chryseobacterium sp. | reverse complement strand
AGAAACAACTTCGCCGGTATCTTCATCCACGAAGTCTTCTACCCATGTCTTGAGAACACGTGCAGCCAACTTGCGGCCTACAACAGCTTTGAGTGCTGCTTTGCTAACCTTCACTTCATCAGCCAATCCGAAAAGTTCGAGGATCTGTTTATCAGATTCCCAACCGATCGCACGGAGGAGTGTAGTTACAGGAAGCTTTTTCTTACGGTCGATGTATGCATACATGACATTGTTGATGTCGGTAGCAAACTCGATCCATGATCCTTTGAACGGAATTACGCGGGCAGAATACAGTTTCGTTCCGTTCGCGTGACGGCTCTGTCCGAAGAATACTCCGGGAGAACGGTGAAGCTGAGAAACGATAACGCGTTCTGCGCCGTTGATAACGAAAGTTGCACGCGGAGTCATGTACGGGATAGTTCCCAGATACACGTCCTGTACAATTGTTTCGAAATCTTCGTGTTCAGGATCTGTACAGTAGAGTTTCAGTTTTGCTTTCAGCGGAACGCTGTAAGTAAGACCGCGCTCAATACACTCGTCGAGTGAGTAACGTGGAGGATCGACGAAGTAGTCAATGAATTCGAGAACGAAATTGTTCCGTGCGTCAGAAATCGGGAAATTCTCAGAAAATACTTTGTAGAGACCTTCTTCCTGACGGTTTTCGCTGGTTGTTTCCAGCTGGAAGAAATCCTGGAAAGATTTCAATTGGATATCCAGGAAGTCCGGGTAATCAATCGTCACTTTGCTTTTCGCAAAGGAGATTCGTTGCTGTTTATTTTTTGTTTCCAAGGCCATTTTTTATTCTTTGTGATGAAACGCACTGTAAGCAACAAAAGGGCTTAGACCAGTGCTACGTGTACACGTGGCAACCTGGTCTAAACCTTAAAAGTTATTGAAGGAGATTACTTGATCTCAACTTCAGCTCCTGCAGCTTCGAGCAGTTTCTTAAGTTCTTCAGCTCCGGCTTTGTCGACACCTTCTTTAATAGGTTTCGGTGCACCGTCAACGAGATCTTTCGCTTCTTTCAGTCCGAGTCCGGTTGCGTCTTTCACAACTTTCACGACCTGAAGTTTCTGACCACCGCCTGATTTCAAGATAACATCAAATGTTGTCTTTTCAGCAGCAGCAGCGCCACCACCACCAGCAGCAACTACAACAGCTGCAGCAGCTGGTTCGATACCGTAATCGTTCTTGAGAATGTCAGCAAGGTCTTTAACTTCTTTTACTGTGAGGTTAACAAGCTGCTCAGCAAATGCTTTAACGTCTGCCATTGTATTTTGGTTTTTTTGAGATTAGACTTAGTTTGTAATTTTTTCTATTTGAGTTCCGGAGTAACAATAAGTTTTAAGCCGGAGTTTCAGAAGATGCTTCAGCACCTCCCTCTTTTTTTTCTGCGTTCGCTACGAGTCCTGAAATTACATTCCGGGCAGGAGCCATGAGAGCTGAGATAATGTCGCCGATCATTTCGTTTTTCGATTTGATTGCTGCGAGTCCGTCCAGTTGATCATCACCAACGTAAACACTGTTCTCAACAAAAGCTGCTTTCAGTACAGGTTTCTTGTTCTTAATGCGGAACTCTTTTATAAGTTTCGCAGGAGCTGCACTTGAATCCGAAAACATAATTGAAGTCGAACCTTTCAACGCAACATACATTGGAGACCACTCACTATCGTTGGTTTTTTCCAAAGCTTTGCGAAGCAAGGTGTTTTTTACAACGATCAGCTTAATCTGCTTTTCGTGACACGCTTTCCTCAGGGCCTGCGTCTTGTCAGACGGAAGTTCCGAAGTGTCGGCGAGGTAAAAATTCTTGCTTGCGGCAAGAAGACCCGCGATATGTTCAATGATTTGTGATTTATTTTCTTTGTTCATCTTTCAACTGATTAAGCAATTGACTTGCTTTCGATTTGTACGCTTGGGCTCATGGTGCTTGATACATAAACTGAACGCATGTATTCACCTTTTGCCGAAGCAGGTTTCAGTTTTAAAATCGTTGACAGGATTTCGTTTGCGTTATCAGCCAACATGCTGGCATCGAAAGAAACTTTTCCAACAGGTACGCAGATGATTCCGGCTTTATCAACCTTGAAATCGATCTTACCTGCTTTGGATTCTTTCGTTGCTTTAGCAACATCCATAGTAACGGTTCCGGTTTTCGGGTTTGGCATAAGTCCACGAGGTCCGAGAACTTTACCCAACGCACCAACCTTACCCATCATAGATGGAGTGGTGATAATAACGTCAACATCAGTCCAGCCTTCACGGATTTTCGTGATGTAATCGTCACCTCCTACGAAATCAGCTCCAGCAGCTTTTGCTTCAGCTTCTTTGTCGGGTGTGCAGATTACAAGTACGCGGACATTTTTTCCCGTTCCGTGAGGAAGAGAAACTGATCCACGAACCATCTGGTTTGCTTTACGCGGGTCAACGCCGAGGCGGATACTCAGATCCACAGATGCGTCGAACTTTGTTGTTGAAATTTCCTTAACGATTTTAGCTGCGTCGCTCACGTTGTACTGCTTGGTAGCATCGTACTTCCCGAGGATCGCCTTTCTTTTTTTGGTCAGTTTAGCCATTCGACTGTTGTTGTGACGTGCAAGCGATCGTTGGTCTTCCGCGGATCTCCGTCTGGTTTAAATTCTGAGAGTTACTTTGTAAGCGGACTGTTGCCCGTAACCGCCACACCCATGCTGCGAGCTGTTCCTGCTACCATGCTCATTGCTGATTCAACGGTAAAACAGTTTAGATCGGGCATTTTTGCTTCTGCGATTGTGCGCACCTGGTCCCATGAAATTGATCCCGCTTTTTTGCGGTTCGATTCACCTGAACCCAGTTGGATTTTAGCGTGTTCTTTGATCTGCACAGCTACCGGCGGAGTCTTGATGATAAATTCAAATGATTTATCAGTATACACCGTGATGATAACCGGAAGAACTTTCCCAGCCTTGTCCTGCGTACGAGCATTGAACTGCTTGCAAAACTCCATGATGTTCACGCCTTTCGCACCCAATGCAGGGCCGATTGGTGGTGAAGGATTGGCAGCGCCACCCTTAATCTGGAGTTTAATGAGAGCACCTACTTCTTTTGCCATTGTACTTTACTTTTTGTTTTGTCCTTGCGAACGGTTTCTGTTATTTGTGGAAGCGCGTAACAGCGAATCAGTAATGCAGTTTTATTCTTTTTCTACCTGCATGTAGTTGAGCTCAAGCGGCGTTTTTCTTCCGAAAATTTTCACCATCACTTTGAGCTTCTTCTTCTCTTCGTTGATCTCTTCGATCACACCGGAGAATGTATTGAATGGTCCGTCGATTACTTTAACCTGCTCACCAACTACAAACTGGTTGAGCATAGTTTCTTCTGCACCTGCCATCTCATCGACCTTACCAAGAATACGGTTGATTTCAGAATGCCTCAGCGGAACAGGATCTCCTGTTTTCGAACCGAGGAAGCCGATCACTCCCGTAATATTTTTAAGCAAGTGAGGAATCTCACCTACCAATGAACCTTCAAGCATAATGTAACCCGGGAAGATGTTTCTTTCCTTGCTCACTTTTTTTCCACCACGGATCTGGATAACCTTTTCCATCGGGATGAGCACCTGAGCAACATATTCCGCAAGTCCGAGACGTGAGATTTCAGAGTCGATGTATTGCTTGATCTTCTTCTCCTTGCCGTTCACCACGCGCAACACGTACCACTTCCTTACCTGCGAATCGTTATTTTGAACTTCAGCCATTTGTCAGCTTGGTATTTCGGTCTATGACATTGAATAAACAAACTCCATCCCGTTCTGGAACAGAAAATCCATAACGAAAACCACCAGAGCAAAAATCACCGTTGCGATCATTACAATGATCGCACTCTCCTGAAGTTCTGCCCATGAAGGCCAGGTTACTTTGCGGAGAAGCTCGTCAGCCACTTCATCGAAATATGCTTTGATTCTATTCATGTTCTTTCAATTTAATCGTGCTGTGTTTGCTTTCAGCACTTGTATTTCGTTGCACGGGCACCAGGACTCGAACCTAGATCAACGGTTTTGGAGACCGCTATTCTACCATTGAACTATGCCCGTAGGTGTAATCGTCACTCTACTCCTCGCTCATTCTTCATTTTCTTGTCAGACTGAGCGGAGTCGAAGGCTGACGTAGATGCTATTCCATTTGGCAAGTAAAGGAGTACGGCATTTTATAGCCGTACTCCTTCGTCTGCATTTTTTATTTCAGTCTTATCGTGTAATCTCGATCACCTGACCAGCACCTACTGTGCGGCCACCTTCACGGATTGCGAAACGAAGACCTTTGTCCATTGCAATCGGAACAATCAGTTTTACGCTGATCGTTACGTTGTCACCAGGCATAACCATCTCACGTCCTTCAGGAAGTGTGATTTCGCCGGTAACGTCAGTTGTACGGAAGTAGAACTGTGGACGATATTTATTGTGGAACGGAGTGTGACGTCCGCCTTCTTCTTTCTTCAATACATAGATCTCAGCGTTGAAATCATGGTGTGGAGTGATAGAACCAGGCTTCGCGATAACCATACCGCGACGGATAGCTTCTTTCTCAATACCACGAAGGAGAAGACCTACGTTGTCACCAGCTTCACCACGGTCAAGAAGTTTACGGAACATCTCAACACCAGTGCAAGTTGACTTCAACTGCTCTTCCTGCATTCCAATGATTACTACGTCTTCGCCAACGTTGATAACGCCGGTTTCGATACGACCTGTAGCAACAGTACCACGACCAGTGATCGTGAACACGTCTTCTACTGACATAAGGAAAGGCTTATCGCGGTCACGCGCAGGAGTTGGGATATAAGAATCCACAGCGTCCATCAATTCCATGATTTTATCAACCCACTTCGGCTCTTTGTTCAATCCGCCAAGAGCAGATCCACGGATGATAGGCGTTTTGTCGCCATCAAACTTGTAGAACGTAAGAAGTTCGCGGATTTCCATCTCAACGAGGTCAAGAAGTTCCAAGTCATCAACCATGTCCACTTTGTTCATGAACACAACCAACTGAGGAACTCCAACCTGACGTGCAAGAAGGATATGCTCGCGTGTCTGTGGCATAGGGCCATCAGTAGCAGCAACAACGAGGATAGCACCGTCCATCTGTGCAGCACCAGTAACCATGTTCTTCACATAGTCAGCGTGGCCTGGACAGTCAACGTGTGCATAGTGACGCTTTTCAGTTGCGTACTCAACGTGAGCTGTATTGATCGTGATACCACGTTCTTTTTCTTCAGGAGCGTTGTCGATTGATGAGAAGTCACGAACCTCTGCAAGACCTTTAGACGCAAGTACAGTAGTAATTGCAGCTGTCAATGTGGTTTTGCCGTGATCGACGTGACCAATAGTGCCGACGTTCACGTGCGGTTTGGAACGGTCGAATTTCTCTTTTGCCATAGCTATGGTTATTTAATTGTTGTGGTTATTGTGTTTGTTTCTAGAAACTTGTTTTTACTTCTTATTCAAAAAGGAACTTTCTCTGCAGAAGATCATTCCGTAATCGCGATTAATAATTTCAACGCTCACTCAGTGCTCAGAGCCGATGGGGGGAATTGAACCCCCGACCTCTTCCTTACCAAGGAAGTGCTCTACCACTGAGCTACAGCGGCTTGATGAATCAGGAAAAAAGCGAACAAAAATTGTAAGGAG
>CAYUTR010000205.1:0-3405 GCA_964447465.1 uncultured Chryseobacterium sp. | reverse complement strand
GAGCGGAAGACCGGGCTCGAACCGGCCACCCTCAGCTTGGAAGGCTGATGCTCTACCAAATGAGCTACTTCCGCTAAAACATTTATGATTTCATATTTAAGATTTGTGATTTTACTCACGATCGAAATATTAAATATCAAATCCTAAATCTTAATTGTTTTGTGTGGGGAGAACAGGATTCGAACCTGTGAAGACTAGGTCAGCAGATTTACAGTCTGCTCTCGTTGGCCGCTTGAGTATCTCCCCAAAAGCTCCGACCACCGTATACCCAAATCAACATTACTAGTATCTCTTTTTACAAAGAGCCGGCGAAAGGATTCGAACCATCGACCTGCTGATTACAAGTCAGCTGCTCTACCAGCTGAGCTACACCGGCTAAGTTGGTTGATTTTGGGTATACGGGTGCCACAATTTTAATTGCGCTTTTCCCTGATGTCAAAGAACTTTTTAGTCGGTTTTCACCCACTACCTTTTCTAAAAAGGACTGCAAATGTACAAAAGTTTGTTCACGCAACAAGTTTGAACAATTATTTTTTGGGTTTTTGTAGCAAAAAAGCCCCTTTTGTGCCGCGGAGGCGAGGAGAAAAAAGGAAGGCGCGGAGAAAATAAAATGGGCCTATTTGAGCTAAAATCGAGGCTTGGATTTCGTGAATTTGGTCCGCACAAAAAATCCCGGCTAAAAAACCGGGATCAATGCTAAGCAATTATCTGATTATCAGAGCACTTTGGCTGCTTCTTTCACCTTTTTGTCGTTCGCCTTCTCCTTGTACTTTTTTACCTGGCGTCCGAGGGCTTCAACGCACGTATCAACCGATTCCTCAAATGTTTTGCACTGGCGTTTTACGTAAAACTCATTTCCCGGAACGTGAATTTTTATCTCGGCTACTTTATTCGCCGAATTATCTGCCTTATCGAGACGGAGGAAAATTTCACTGCTGATAATGCCTTCGAAAAACTGGTTGAGTTTGGCTACTTTTTCATTGATGAAGCCGATGAGTTTCTGATCCGCTTTGAAGTGGATCGATTGGATTTGAATTTCCATAATGTCCTCCTTGTTTTAATCAGGCTCTGGGATGAGCCTTGTGGTAAATAGCTTTGAGTTTATCTACAGTGTTGTGCGTGTACACCTGCGTGGCGGAGAGATTGGCGTGACCTAACAATTCTTTGATCGCGTTGAGATCGGCTCCGTTGTTTAGCATGTGCGTTGCGAATGTATGGCGCAACACGTGTGGGCTTTTTTTATCGAGCGTTGTTACAAGACTAAGGTAATGTTTGACCTTGGTGTAAACAAACGATCTCGAGAGTTTTTTTCCATTCTTCTGAAGCAGCAAAAATCGGGCATTTTCACTTGGGGAATCGTTAAAGATTGCCTCCCGTTTCCGGATGTATTTACTGATCAGTGTTTTAAGTTCTGCAGTGATCGGAATGATTCTTTCCTTGTTGCGTTTTCCGAGCACTTTCACACTTCCCGAACTGAGATTAACATCCTCAATTTTGAGATTTATTAACTCAGCCAATCGCATTCCGGTGCCGTAGAAAATTTCAATGATCAAACGAACAAGATTCCCAACGTAAAGGTCATCTTCGGTTTCTTCAATCATTCCAGGCTGGTGAAGAACCTCCATGGAACTTTCATCCACAAAAACAGGTAATCGCTTCTTCGTTTTTGGACCCTGAATCTTGAGCATGGGATTCACTTTCAGGTGGCCTTCCCGCATCTGGAAACGGTAAAATGCCCTCAAGGAGCTGATCTTTCGGTTAATAGAACGCGGACTGATGTCGGTATCCATTAACGCAGCTATCCAGGAACGAACAATCTGGAAATTGGGATCGAGAAGCGAATCGAGCTGGTATTGTGTTGCGAGATAGTCGCGGAATTCAATCAGATCTGTGCTGTAAGCCGTGCATGTGTGTGGCGAGTACCTTTTCTCGTGAAGAAGATAATCGAGAAAATCGTCGTGCGGAGTCTTAGACACCATATAAAAGAAATACACACAAGTTTACGGTTAACCCCACGGGGAAGTTGCCCAACTTGTGTGTATTTCTACAAAAAGTATGTTGAATACCTTACGAAGAACTAGATGATCTCAGCGATCTGAAGTCCTTGACGGTAAATAGCACGGAGTTTAGTCTCGCGCTTGCGGATTGACGGCTTTGTAAATTTCTGACGGTCGCGAAGCTCACGTACAACACCTGTTTTCTCGAATTTCTTCTTGAATTTCTTGAGTGCTTTCTCGATTGATTCGCCTTCTTTTACTGCTACTACGATCATTTTCGTTTTCCTTAAATTTTTTCTTAGGGGTGCAAATGTAGGGAATTTGATTTATGCCACAAACGAAAATCAGAAAAATAGGCGGTTTGGGGCTCAAATTAGTCCTGAAAAGGGCAAAATGGAATTGGGGCAATGTGGCATTAAGGCGTTAATTGTTCCAAAACCGCAGTTCCCATACCCAATTGCCCCAATGCCTTAATGCCCTAATGCCTAATTTCGCGCCGTGACCCAAAAACGCATCTTCATCCTCGGTCCCGCCTGGCCTTTGCGCGGCGGACTAGCCACATTTGATGAATTGCTCTGCAAAGCATTCAACGATGTAGGTCACAAAGCTGAAATCGTTTCTTTTTCGTTGCAGTATCCGGGATTTCTTTTTCCTGGCACATCACAATTCGATACCACACGAAAAGTTCCGGAAGGTGTTTCGATCCGTTCCATCATCAATTCTGTGAATCCGTTCAACTGGATTTCGGTCGGAAGAAAAATCCGCGAAGAGAAACCCGATTTTATCGTCATCCGGTACTGGTTGCCTTTCATGGGACCGGCACTCGGAACTATTGCACGTCGCGCGAAAAAGAACGGACACACGAAAGTGATTTCCCTCGTAGACAATGCAATTCCGCATGAGAAAAGATTCGGCGACAAAATGTTCTCGAACTATTTTCTCAAGAGCTGTCATGCATTTCTCGCAATGTCGCAATCGGTGCTCAAAGATCTCAACCAGTTCAACGTTTCGCGATTGACCACTTTTTCGGAACATCCGCTTTATACTTCATTCGGTGAACCGCAGGATAAAATTGCATCCCGCAAGAAATTAAATCTCCATCCGGAAGGAAAATACATGTTGTTCTTCGGATTGATTCGTCGCTATAAAGGACTCGATTTATTACTTGAAGCGATGGGCGATGAACGCGTGAAGAAAAGCGGAATCAAGCTCATCGTCGCTGGAGAATACTACGAAGACGAAACGTATTACAACGAAATCATCGCACGCCTTGGGCTCCAGGAAAATGTAGTGCTCCACACGAAATTCATTCCGGATGAAGATGTGAAGTGGTACTTTGGTGCCTGCGATATTGTGACACAGACCTATCATACAGCAACACAAAGCGGCGTAACGAAAATTGCGTTGC
>CAYUTR010000204.1:0-9181 GCA_964447465.1 uncultured Chryseobacterium sp. | reverse complement strand
GTTTGGCGCTTCGCCTGCGATTTTGATAAAGCAACAACCGGCAAGAGCGAGAAGTGCGGTGGACTTGATGAACTGCCGAACAAAAATCTGCTCGTGAATTTCGGTAACATCAATCGCACGATAGAAATTACGCGCGACGGAAAAATCGTGTGGGATGCGTTCACCGAATTTTATGCGAATGATTCTCTCGGATGGCTTGGTGCAGGACAGTATCGTTCACACTACTGCGCTTCGTTGTATCCTGTTTGGTTTACTGCAGCAGTAACATCTGACACAAAGAAATCGGTGACGTTTGAACTGTGGAATGCTGGAGATGCAGCAGACACATATACGATTCAGTATCTGGTCGGAGACAAGTGGCTCAATATTACGTCAGCCAGCATCGAAGCCGGCAAACACAGAACCTGTATGATCGCAAAGGTGAAGACTGCGCCATTCTACAAAATCAAAGTTATTTCAAAGGCCAATCCCGATTTCGTGCGCACCTTGGACGTCTATAAATAGAACGGGAATTTATTTTACCACATAGGGACTAGAAACGTGGAAAGTGTTAAGCGACGCCTTAAGGCGTCCGACATAGTCCACATAGGGTTTTCGTCTCTATTGTGACCTATGTCGGATGCGCTGGCGCATCACGCTTAGAAAACAAAGGCCATTTTCAATGTTACAATGTGGTTAAGAAACCAGCACAAAACCGCTTAACTTTATAGGAATGCTCAGAACTGCGACACCTTATCGTTTGTGGAATGCGATGAAGCTCTACACTTCATTCCGTCGCTCGAAGCGTACGAAGCAGGCGAACCTGAACGCGCTTCCCATCAGCATTTCTGTTGAACCCACCACCAGCTGTAATCTGCGTTGCCCGGAATGCCCAAGCGGACTGAGAAGTTTTTCCCGTCCCACAGGAATGATGAGCGAGGAGTTGTTTCAGAAAATCACCGATGAAGTGAAGTCGCACGTGATGTATATGAATTTTTATTTCCAGGGCGAACCGTTTCTGAATCCGAAGTTAACGGACATGATTCGTTATGCGAGCGACAGAAAAATATTTACGTCGACTTCTACGAACGCGCACTATCTCGATGAAGAAGGTTGTAAAAAAATTATCGAATCGAAATTGGATCGTTTGATTATTTCTATTGACGGATCAACGCAGGAAACGTATTCGGCCTATCGGATTGGTGGATCATTATCGAAAGTAATCGAAGGCACAAAGAACATTGTTGCTGCGAAACAGAAAATGAAGTCGCGCACACCGCATATTGTTTTTCAGATGCTCGTGGTAAAACCGAATGAGCATCAGGTGGATGAAGTGAAGAAGATGGCATCAGCGCTTGGAGTGGATGAAGTGGTGCTGAAAACTGCGCAGGTGTACGAATACGAAGATGGCAATGAACTCATTCCTGACAACACAGAATATTCGCGGTACAAAATAGGCGATAGTGGCCGTTGGGAATTAAAGAATGAACTCGAAGATCATTGCTGGAAAATGTGGCACTCATGTGTGATAACCTGGGATGGAAGTGTAGTGCCGTGTTGTTTTGATAAAGATGCGCATCATAAGCTCGGAACGCTGAAGACATTTTCGTTCAAGGAAGTGTGGTTCAGTGAGCCGTATAAAAAATTCAGACAGGCTGTTCTCTCAGGAAGAAAAGAGATTGATATCTGTAAGAATTGTTCGGAGGGAAGTCACGTGTACGCTGGCGCCGAATAGAAATCCGTGTTCATCCGTACAATCCGTTTTTTTCTGTGTTAAAAGAACTAACACTACACTTGAATACTGAGAACCGGGATCTTCATGGTCATGAAACTACAAAGACGCGAAGTCGCAAAGGACCGCAAAGCTACGTTGCATCTGATAAAATTTCCTTACGATAATATTCTTGAGCCTTAGATTTCTTTAGCCGCGCCTGTGCTGAGCTTGTCGAAGCATGGGTTTATCCCGCGGCGAAAGAAAAGGAACGCGTATTGAGGCCTGAAGTACTGCATGTGATGGTACACGGAAAGGACGGAAAATACTGATTAGACGGATTTGTGAGAACCGAGATCTTGGCTGACTCGTGAGGACCGGGATCTTCATGGTCATAAAACTACAAAGACGCTAAGTCGCAAAGGACCGCAAAGGAAGTGCTTACCGTCATTGCGAGGTACGAAGCAATCCCGCGAGCGTTACGTAATTTACACAGGACGAGTAGCGGAAGACGAGTAGCGCTTCCTTGTGCAATCAGTATTCTGTTGTGCGTACCAACTTCCCTTCTTCGTAAAATTCTTCCTTGATGAGTTTGCCAGATTCGTTGTAGTAGGACCATTTGCCAACCTGGGTTGTGCCATGAAATCCATGATCATCGGGTTGCATTTTATACTGTCCTTCCACTTTGAGTTGACCATTCTCAAACCATTCGTGATAAGGTCCGACCAATCCTCCACGCTGATCAGTTGCTTCCCGACTTATTTTTCCTGATTCGTAATAGTTCTTTATCGTTTGTCGCGGGCCATTAATATCTGCAGGATCATATTTTAGCTGACCATTTTCATAATATTCGTAATGGATATGGTTAACGATCCAATTACCGGGAACTGAATCACGCCAACTGTATAATTTTTCTTTAATCTGTCCGCTCTGATAATAGAGAACTTGAACAGACGAATCGCCTGTGCAGAATGTTGTGCTTTTCTCCTTTCCATCCGGGTACCAACTATTCGAATCATAGCAGCCGTGGGTAATGGAATCTTTTGATAAGTAAATATCTCTTATCAGCCCATTTATATACCACCCTGTATCTACTAGCGGAAAGTTGTTTTTGTAATAAAGGTGAACTGCCCGACGGGTACATAGACTGTCATAGTAAATAGTCCATTCTCCATTCCGCAGTTCCTTTTTACTTAAATAGTAATTCGTGTCGCCATCGTAGTGCGACCAGCCTACTTTCGCAATTGTATCACCTAACCACGTCTTTCTGCCTTGTGAAAAGAGATTCACATTTACCATCAAGAAAATCAAAATCATCCAACGCATACCCCAAGTTAAACAAAAAGCGCTCCATCTCTGAAGCGCTTTGTTCTAATGTTGTTTTGGTTCCTTGTCATACTGAGCACTTCGGCTACGCTCAGCATGAACTCCGCCGAAGGATGACGGTTACACGGTCATAATATCCTTCTCCTTCGACTCCAAATGCTTATCCACTTTCGAAGAATACGTATCCGTGATCGCCTGAACTTTTACTTCGCCACCTTTCACTTCATCTTCAGTCAGTCCGCCTTTCAGTAAAGCTCTTACTTGTTCGTTCGCTTCTTTGCGTGCAGTGCGGATAGAAACTTTCGCGTGCTCTCCTTCTTCTTTTGATTTCTTCACCATCTGCTTGCGGCGCTCTTCGGTCATCGGAGGAATTGCGCAGATCACCATTACACCGTTGTTGCTCGGATTGAATCCAAGATTCGCAGCTTGTATCGCACGCATGATTGGATCGATCATCGATTTCTCCCAAGGCTGAATTGCAATTGTTCTCGCTTCCGGAGTATTCACGTTTGCAACCTGGCTGAGCGGTGTCATGGTTCCGTAATAATCAACCATGATTCCATCAACCATGTTTACACTTGCGCGTCCGCCACGGATCTTCGAAAGTTCATTCTCGAGATGTTTCACTGCTTCGTTCATCGACTCTTCGGTCGTGTCAATGATCAATTGGAGCTCTTCGTTCATAAAAAGGATCTTTGGGTAAAAATACGGTTTTCGTTCGATTCGGAGATTGGCCAAACGGGCTAATTGGGTTCTGGTTTCCGTGGGGTAAACCCCACGGTTATAGGCTGTGTGGGTTTGGTCTTGGGTGCACGGGCTTGCAGTGAAAATTGCATTTAGCCTCAAGCCCGTGCACAACTTCCTGAAAAACACGCAGCCGATAACCGTGGGTTTCAGCCCACGGAGAATTAAGCCAATAAGAACTATAGATTTTTATAGAGAAACCAGCGTCCCCACTTTATCGCCATTCACAACTTTCCTAAGATTCCCCTTCTTATTCATATCGAAAACGATAATCGGAAGGTTGTTCTCTTTGCAAAGTGTAAACGCCGTAAGATCCATTACGTTCAGGTTCTTCGCGTACACTTCATCGAATGAAATCTGTTCGAATTTGGTTGCAGATTTATCTTTCTCCGGATCGGCAGTGTAAATTCCATCTACACGTGTTCCTTTAAGAACTACATCGGCTTCAATTTCAATGGCACGAAGTGATGCTGCTGTATCTGTTGTGAAATAGGGATTGCCTGTTCCTGCACCGAAAATTACCACACGGTTTTTCTCGAGGTGACGGACTGCGCGACGACGAATAAACGGTTCGCAGATCTTATTCATTTCAATGGCCGACTGCAAACGTGAAGGAACTTCGAGTTTCTCCAGCGCCGACTGCAAAGCCATACTGTTGATCATGGTTGCAAGCATACCCATGTAATCGCCCTGCACGCGATCCATTCCACCATCAGCTGCTTCGATTCCGCGAAAAATGTTTCCGCCACCGATTACGATTGCAACCTGAACATCTTTCGAAATCTCTTTGATCTCTGCTGCGTATTGACCCAACACGTCGTGATCAATTCCGAATTGCTTGCTGCCCATTAGCGACTCGCCGCTAAGCTTAAGAAGAACTCTTTTGTATTTCATAAACGTTAGGTCAAAAAAAATCCCTCCGAAGAGGGACTGAATTTATTTTCAAAGACTAGCTGAGAGAAATACGGCGGAATGCAGAAACCGTTGCGTCCTTATCCGCTTCCTGGATATACTGACGGATCGTTTTCTTCGCATCCTTAATGAACTCCTGATTCAGCAATGTGTTTTCTTTATAGAACTTGTTGAGCTTGCCTTGTGCAATTTTCTCAACCATTTCTTCTGCTTTGCCTTCAGCGCGTGTTGTTTCACGGGCGATTTCAAGTTCGCGCTCAAGAACTGTTGTGTCAACATCACCTTTGTCAACAGCTACAGGAGCCATTGCAGCAGTTTGCATCGCAACGTCTTTTGCAATCTCGTCGCTAACTGGCTTGTTGAAACCAACAATTACAGCAAGACGGTTTCCAGGGTGATTGTATGCAGCCACTTTAGTTGCTTCAATCTGCTCGTAACGTGAAAGCTCAATCTTCTCACCGATACGACCAACCTGCTCAGTAACTTTCTCTGCAATTGTCATTCCTTCACCGTAAGGCAAAGCAAGCAGCGCAGCAAGATCAGCCGGTTTCTGGTTCAATGCGATTTCTCCCATTGCAGAAGCAACTTTTCCGAAGTCTTCATTCTTCGCAACGAAGTCTGTCTCGCAATTCAGAACTACAACAACACCACGGCCGCCATTAGTCTGTGCAATAACAAATCCTTCTTTTGCATCGCGATCGCTACGGTTAGCAGCAACCTTTTGTCCTTTTTTACGCAGCAGGTCAATTGCAGCTTCAAAGTCACCGTTTGTTTCAACGAGTGCTTTTTTGCAATCCATCATTCCGGCACCTGTAATTGTGCGGAGCTTATTTACATCTGTTGCTGTGATCGTAACTGTCATTGTATTATATGCTTTATTCTGTTATTGACTTAGTTTACTATCTCGTTTGACTGCCGACTGAAAGACTGCCAAACTGCCTACTGGTTAAGGGCGCGGAGTCGGCTTACGCGGACCACCAGTTGAAGGACCTCTGTTCGGGCCACCAGGACCACGATTAGGCCCACCGGGACCACGGCTTGGACCACCTGGGCCTCTGCCTGGACCACCACCTGTGTTACCACGAACTGGTTTCTTCGCAAGACCCGGGCCTTTTTTCTCGCCACGTTTCTCTTCTCCGTCTTCAGTTTCGTATTTCTTCAGGCGACGCTCGTCCAAATCTCCTTCGTCAACGGTGTCTTCACCTTTATCTTTTTCAATCTTACGATCTTCAAGACCTTCTGCAATTGCTTTGCAAACGATTTCTGTGATCAGGGTGATTGAAGTAGAAGCATCATCATTCGCAGGAATTGCATAATCAACTTCGTTTGGATCTGCATTGGTATCAACCATTGCAAATGTTGGGATTCCCAAACGGTGTGCTTCTGCAACTGCGATGTGTTCGTTAACGATATCAACGATGAAGATTGCAGCAGGAAGACGTGTAAGGTCAGCGATAGAACCGAGGTTATGCTCGAGTTTCGCACGCTCACGCGACAACATCAGACGCTCCTTCTTAGAAAGAATTTCCCATGTTCCGTCAGTAGCCATCTTGTCGATGTTCGCCATTTTGCGGATCGCTTTACGGATCGTAGCAAAGTTGGTGAGCATTCCGCCAGGCCAGCGCTCAGTAACGTAAGGCATTCCGAGTTTCTTCACTTTCTCAGCAACGATATCTTTCGCCTGCTTCTTAGTAGCAACGAAAAGAATTTTCTTTCCTGATTTTGCAATCTGTTTCATCGCAGTGCAAGCGTCTTCCAGCTTAACTACTGTCTTATTCAGATCGATGATGTGAATGCCATTCTTCTCAGTGAAGATATATGGAGCCATTGCTGGATTCCATTTACGACGTAAGTGACCAAAGTGTGCACCTGCTTCGAGAAGTTCTGTAAATGTTGTTCTTGCTGACATGAACTATTGATTAAATGTTGTTGTAATCGATTAACGTTTGCTGAACTGGAAGCGGCGACGTGCTTTACGACGACCGAATTTCTTACGTTCAACCATGCGGGGATCGCGTGTAACGAGACCGTCTGCGCGAAGTTTTGACTTCAGCTCAGCGTCCACTTCCACGAGTGCACGGGAAATTGCCAGACGAATTGCTTCTGCCTGACCTGTTGTTCCGCCACCTTCAACGTTCACACGAATATCGTACTGTTCGTTGTTGCCTGTAAGCACAAGCGGCTGAATAACTTTGTTCTGAAGAACTTCTGTTGAGAAGTACTGTTTGTAATCGCGATTATTGATCGTGATCACTCCTTTTCCACGCTCCATGTAGATGCGTGCGATGGCTGTCTTACGGCGACCGAGTGTGTTAAGTCTTTCCATTATGCTCGTTCCTTAATCGTGGTGAGATCTACTTTTTTCGGGTTCTGTGCTTCCTGCTTGTGTTCAGTTCCGGCGTAAACGAATACGTTACGACGGAGACGATCACCAAGAATTGTTTTCGGAAGCATGCGTCCGATAGCAAGTTCCAGTACACGCTCAGGATGTTTGTCCAGCAACATTTTTGGTGTTGCGAAACGCTGCCCACCCGGATAGCCTGTATAGCGCTTGTATACTTTATCCGTCAGTTTCTTTCCTGTGAAACGGATTTTTTCGGCGTTAATAATTACTACGTTATCGCCGCAATCAACGTGTGGCGTGTAG
This sequence comes from uncultured Chryseobacterium sp., assembly GCA_964447465.1. Taxonomy (GTDB): domain Bacteria; phylum Bacteroidota; class Bacteroidia; order Palsa-965; family Palsa-965. The sequence continues at coordinate 1,862 of CAYUTR010000204.1, read as the reverse complement.
CTTGTTTTGTGCTTCCCGCGAACGAGATAAGCAACTTTGGAGGCAAGGCGACCTACGGTTTCATTCTCCGCGTCTACCAGAAGCCACTCCTTTTTTACAGTCGCCGCATTGGCTGAAACTGTTTTGTAAGATTGTGTATCCACTTGATATCCCTTTTACTTTGGGGCTGCGAAGATAGATAGTTTTGTTTGCTCACCAAACATCGAGCGTGCACCATTGTCGAAATGGTCGATTTTCGGGCATTATATCGCGGTTTTTGCTCCTTTGGTAACCGCTCTTCCAGCCTCACAATGTTTGATTAAGCGAACATATAATCTATATTTGTTCAATAAAATGAACAAATGGCGAAAAGAATCCTTCATCTAATGCCATCCAGCTCAAAAATCCTCAAAGAGCTCGGAGAAAACCTGAAAATGGCGAGGTTGAGGAGAAAAATTACCGCTGAGCAAGTTGCGCAACGTGCGAACATCTCTCGTTCAACTTTATGGATGATGGAGAAAGGTTCGCCTGCCGTTGCAATGGGCGCGTACTGCCAGGTGTTGTTTGTACTCGGACTCGAAAACGATTTGTTGAAAGTTGGAGCCGACGATGTGCTCGGAAAAAAACTGCAGGATCTTAAGTTGACTGTAAAAGCACGGGCACCAAAAAAATCGAGCGAGTGAATTCCGGAAAAGAAGTATTGGTTTACGCGCACTGGGTTGGAATGAATGATCCTGTGTTGATAGGAACATTGCAGGCACATGCTTCGCGGGGAAATGAACTGTTCGAGTTTCAGTACGCGGAAAGTTGGTTGAAGAATCAACCGAAACATTTACTCGATCCGAATCTGCAGTTTTATCAAGGTTCATTTTTTCCGAAGAACGATGCAGCGAGCTTTGGAATGTTTGTCGATTCAACTCCCGGCGATTGGGGACGCTTGCTCATGCAGCGATACGAAACGGCAATTGCACGAAAAGAAAAACGCGCGGCGAAAACACTTTCCGAATCCGATTTTCTATTGGGCGTTTTTGATTTTTACAGATCCGGCGCGTTACGATTCAAAACGCGTGCAGACGGAGAATTCGTGACGAGTGATGAACAATTCATTCTTCCTTCGCTTTCATCCTTGCGCGAATTGGAACACACGAGCATGTTGCTGAACGATGATGCAATCACAAAAGAATTTTCAGCTTCACTCGAAATGCTCGCAGCTTCGGGTGCAGTATTAGGAGGGAAACGTCCGAAAGCAACCGTCATCGACAACGACTGGCAGATGTGGATTGCAAAATTCCCACAGGAGAATGATGTTGCAGATATAGGTGGATGGGAATTTGTCGCGCACACAATGGCGGGGCTTGCAGGAATACAGACTTCACCTTCCATGATTCGTAAATTGAATACTTCTCATCACACATTCATGGCGCAACGATTTGATCGCACGATGAAAGGTGAGCGCATTCATTTTGCAACAGCAGCAACATTGTTAGGACTCTCACAATCTAAAACTGCTACTGCCACTGCAACTGGTTACCTTGATCTCGCAGGATTTCTCATGCAGCATGGCGCCGAAGTAAATTCCGATCTCGAAGAACTGTGGAGAAGAATGGTGTTCAACATTGCAATCAAAAACACAGATGATCATCCCGGCAATCACGGATTTCTATTGACGAATGAAGGGTGGAAACTTTCGCCGGTATATGATCTGAATCCCGAATCAGATGGAACAGGATTAACTCTGAATATTTCCGAGCACGATAATTCACTCGACTTCGATCTGGGGTTGAGTGTTGCCGGATATTTTCGCGTGAAGCCCGAGAAAGCAAAAAGTATTCAGCGGGAAATTAAATTGGTAACGGGTCAGTGGAATAAAATTGCAGCTGATG
>CAYUTR010000203.1:0-9185 GCA_964447465.1 uncultured Chryseobacterium sp. | reverse complement strand
CAGTGTTTTGGTGGTAACACCGGATGGGCAGCTTGTGCTACAACAGGCGGAACAACTCCTTACTCGTACTTGTGGACCAACGCTGATGCGGATACACTCGCAGGTAACTTGATTGCAGGAACGTATTCTGTTACTGTTACTGATGCAAACGGATGTTCTTCTACTGCTTCAGTAACAATCGGCGAACCACCGCTGCTTACGGTCTCTGCAACTTCAATTGATGTGCTTTGTTTCGGTGGTGCCACGGGCACAGCGAGTTCAATCGCTGCTGGCGGAACAGGAACTCCTACTTACAACTGGACGCCGTCCGGTGGAACTGCTGCAAACGCAACGGGACTCATCGCTGCCGTTTATACAATCACTGTTACCGATATCAACGGTTGTACCGCAATGGCAACAACAACTGTTGGTGAACCTCCACTGCTTACACTTACTGCAACATTCACTCCGGTGTCGTGCAACGGCGGAACTGACGGGACAGTTACTGCAACTGCTGGTGGTGGTTTTGGAACGTACACTTACAACTGGACTCCTGGTAACCTTACCAACCAAACTGAAACCGGATTGCCGCAAGGTCCGCTTACATGTGTTGTAACTGATCAGAACGGTTGTACTGCTACTGCATCAACAACAATCACTGAACCAACAGCAATTGTTCTTACAACATCTGCTGTGGATGCACACTGTAACCAATCTGACGGATCAGTTTCTTCGAATGGAACAGGTGGTACAGGCGTAATCACTTACCAGTGGACAAACGCCGGCGGTCCTGCAACCTTCGATTGGAACAGTATTCCTTCAGGAACGTATTCAGTAACTGTTACCGATGGTAATGGATGTACTGCAAGTGCACAACAGGTGGTACAGAATCTTAATGGTGTTACTGCGGTGCTCAACACATCAACGAATCTTACTTGCTTTAACTCCGGTAATGGATTCATTGATGTAGATGCAACAAGCGGAACACTGCCGTATACGTACGCATGGAATCCGAATACAACTGTAACTACTGATACAGCATCAGGTCTTTCTGCCGGACAGTACACAATTGTCGTAACAGATGCAGCAGGTTGCACATCGACAGTTAACGTGCTGATTACTGAACCATCGTTGCTCACGGTTCAGGCAAGCGCGAATCCTACTGCAGTATGTGTTGGAACATCTGTAACACTTAACTGTAATGCCGGTGGCGGAACACCAGGATATACTTACAACTGGACTCCTTCTGCTCCACCGCTTGTTGGACAAACGCAGATTGTTACTCCGCTCGCAACAACAACTTACACGGTTACGGTTGCAGATGCGAATGGATGTACTGCAACTTCGCCAGTGCTTGTTACAGTGAATCCAATGCCAACTCCACTCTTCGTTGCTGACGTAACGCAAGGTTGTGTACCGGTGTGTGTGAACTTCTCTGATCTCACCACAGTGATGTCAGGAACAATCACCGGATGGACATGGGACTTTGGCGACAACACAACTTCAACGCAGCAGAATCCGCCTTCACATTGCTACAACACACCTGGAGTTTACACTGTGATTCTTACAGTAACTACCAATGCAGGTTGCTCGCAGACTATCACGATGACGAATTACATCTCGGTGTTTGGAATGCCGGTTGCATCGTTTGGTGCATCGCCGCAACCAACAACTATTCTGAATCCGCTGATCACATTTACTGATTCGTCAACGAACGCAGCTTCATGGTTGTGGAATTTCGGTGATCTGCTTGCATCTTCATCAACCGATCAGAATCCAACATTCACATATCCTGATCCAACCTGTTACCTCGTAGAACTCGAAGTCACTTCTCCTGATGGTTGCGTTGATACAGACACACAAACTGTTTGTATTGCACCGGATGTTTCCATCTACGTTCCGAATACATTCACTCCGGATGGTAACGCAATGAACGATGAGTTCTTCCCTGTAACAATAGGAATTGATCCGAACGAATACGAAATGTGGATCTTCGATCGATGGGGAAATATGATTTTCTACTCCGACGAACTTGATTTAGGTTGGGACGGTAGAGTTCAGGGACAATCAGATATTTGTCAGCAGGATACTTACGTGTGGAAGATCAAATGCAAAGATCTTGTTGGTAACAAACACAATCTGATCGGACACGTGAACCTGATCAAGTAGACATAATTATTCTTTCAAAATAAAAATCCCGTCCCGTTAACATTTAACAGGACGGGATTTTCTTGTTAATCCAACCTGATCGCGGGTCAATTTCCACGCTAAACCGTCCCATAAAGCGCAGGTTTTCAACCACTTTCCGACGAAACACCCCTTTTTTTCGACAAAACAGGTCGATTTATCAACCATTCATCGCAATGCTTTGAAAAGCAGGGTGTTTTAACTAAATTGCTTCGGCAAACACCAGAAGTACAAGTACACACACATAATTTAAATTGGAGTAACATGAGACACGGTTTACGAATCTCCCTGTTGTTCACGTTTTTTGTTGGAGCACTTTCCCTCTCAGCTCAACAAACGCAAACAAGAAGTAACAACTGTCCTGGTGTACCCGGCGCATGTGGTTATCCCGCAAACAATCAAGCCGTGCAGCATAGCGGACCGCAATCTCCGCAGAACGGTAACGGGACGCTTGGTGTAATTTATGATCAACAGAAATGCGGTCTCGATTACACTTCAGCTTCACAGCGTCTCGGTAAACGATTCACACCACAGGGTATAAACCAGCCTGCACCTTTTGTCATTTCTGGTATTCCTGCTTGTGCAATTATTGAGCGGGCATATTTGTGGTGCGAAGGTTCTGGTAACGGTGCAGCACAAACTGCAAACATTGCCGGTCCGTTCGGTACACAAGCCTTCCCAATGGCAATTTGTGGACAAGGCCCCGATAAGTGTTGGGGTTATTCCGGGTCATACACTTATCGTGCAGATGTAACTACAGTAATAGGCGGTAACGGTACATATAACATCAGCGGTATCCTTACAAATCCTCCTACATCCGGAAACGATATGGACGGAGCAACACTTCTTGTAGTGTGGTCACTTCCCTCTGCAACCTGGGCGGGACGAATTGTAATCGCCGACGGTGCAATCGTAATCAATGGTGGTGTTACAACTTATAACATGCCGCTTACTCCTGCGGTGTGTGGAGCAACAACTAACGCACGCGCATTCTTCGGAATAGGTGATATTCAGTTCAACCCGAACTCATGGTCGGCGAACGGAACTGCTGTTCCACTTACATGGAACTGGTGGAACTTCAACGACGTTGCAACAACGGTAACAAACGGACAAGCAACTTCTGCGTTCAACGTAAACAGTAGCGGAGATTGCTACAACTTATGTATCTCCGGATTGTATTTCAGAACTACTACTTGTACTTCATGTCCGACCTCGGCATCGATGACAGCAACTTCATCAGTTGTTGCCGCAACATGTTCTAACTGTAACGGAAGCGCAACCATCACCAACGTAACCGGTGGTACTGGTCCATTCACTTATAGCTGGAATACTGTTCCGGTTCAGACTACTGTTACTGCAACAGGACTGTGCGCTGGAACATATGTTTGCACGATCACATCTGCAAATGGTTGTCAGACAACAACACAAACTGTTACTATCACAACCGCTGGTGGTGGTCTTACCATTGCCAGCGCTCCTCCGACTAACGTCTCTTGTTTCGGTGGTAACAACGGTTCTGCCGTCGCTACAGCATCGGGTGGAACAGCTCCATTCACATTTACATGGAACCCTGCCGTAACGCAAACTACCAGCGGAAATACAAGTACTGCTACCGGATTAACTGCCGGAACTTATGTGGTCACAGTTACCGATGCAGCGGGTTGTACAGGTCAACAGACATTTACAATCACGCAACCTCCACAGTTGACTGCAGCATTTACTCAAACGAATGTGCTGTGTAATGGTAACGCAACAGGTTCTGCAGCTGTAACAGGCAGCGGCGGTGTTGGTCCGTATACATTCTCGTGGGCACCAGCCGCAACGAATACTACAACGGGTAACACAAGTACAGGAACAGGATTAACTGCGCAAACGTATAACGTTATTGTTATTGATGCGAACGGTTGTCAGTCTTCGGTAGGCATTACGATTACTGAACCGCCGCTTTTTGTAGCAACTGCAATATCAGCGCCTAGCGCGTGTAACCAGAACAACGGTTCGGTTATCGTTACAACTACAGGTGGTAACGGTGCTCCAACTTATTTGTGGACACCGGGTAACTACACTACCGCAACAGTTACGAATATTCCTTCCGGAACATATGTTGTTGTGGCAACAGATGCGAATGGTTGTACATCACAATCATCTGCAACAATTGCTCCTTCTGCAAACATGACGTCGACACAGACTTCAATTGACCTCTTGTGCTACCAGGATAACTCAGGAAGCGCAAGTGTTACTGTTTCGGGTAATACCGGACTCGTAACATACGTGTGGACTCCGAACGTTTCGACTACCAACTCCGCAACGGGTCTTGCTGCAGGAACGTACATTGTTGATGCAACAGATCCTAACGGCTGCTCAACTTCAAACACAATTACGATTACTGAACCACCACAACTCACAACTGCCGTTGGCGGATTTAACGTTAGCTGTTTCGGTGTATGCGACGGTCAGATCGTTGTGATTCCTACAGGTGGTACCGGTAACTACACGTTTGCATGGAGCAACTCTTGTAACCAACCGAGCTGTAATGGTATCTGCGCCGGTGCATACAACGTAACGGTAACCGATCAGAACGGTTGCACAAGTGCAGGAAGCACTACTGTAACGGAGCCGCCGCAAATCGTAATCACTACTTCATACGATACTGCACACTGCGGTCAGACGGATGGTGCTGCTTATGCAAATGCTACAGGTGGTACCGGTCTGCTTTCTTACAACTGGATTCCGACTAACACTGCCGGTCCTGCAATGATGAACGTTGGTGGTGGTCCACAAACAGTTGTTGTTTCTGACGGTAACGGATGTGCTGACACATCTACTGTAAACGTATTCAACCAGGCCGGCGTAATTGCTACAATGGGTGCTCCTGTTTCTGTTTCCTGCTTCGGTGGAACTAACGGAAGTGTAACGGCGACGTACGCAGGTGGTAATGGACCATATACTTACAACTGGAATACTTCACCAGCACAAACTACACCAAACGCAACGGGACTTACTGCCGGATCTTACATGGTTACTGCAACTGATGCTGACGGATGTACTTCGACTGCAAACGTGGTGATCACAGAACCTCCTGTACTTACAATTGCAGTTACTGCAACACCTTCTGCAGTTTGCTTAGGTCAGCCGGTATCGCTTGGTTCAACAGTTACTGGTGGAACAGCTACTTACACAGTATTATGGAGTCCGATCAACCTCACTGGTCCTACACAAAGCGTGATTCCGCAAGCAACAGGAACTTACACTGCTGATGTAACGGATAACAATGGCTGTACAGCAACCGCAACAACAAGTGTAACTGTGAATCCGATTCCGGTTGCAGCGTTTGTTGGCGATTCGCTTTCAGGTTGCGCTCCGTTATGTGTGAACTTCTCTGATCAGACAACGGTTGGTTCAGGAACGATCACCGGATGGGCGTGGGATTTCGGCGATTTTAACACCGCAACAACTCAGAGTCCATCACACTGTTACTCCGCAGCAGGATTGTACACAGTATCACTCACTGTTACTTCAAATGCAGGTTGTGTAAACACGATCGTGATGAACAACTACATCGATGTATTTGGAATTCCGACAGCAGCGTTTACCGCAAGTCCGCAGCCAACTACTGAATTAAATCCGGAGATCTTCTTCACAGATATGTCCATCGGTGCAGTAACATGGGATTGGAGCTTCGGTGATATTATTCCGGCAAGCACATCTCAATTGCAGAATCCATCGTTCTTCTATCCGACCTCCGGATGTTTTGTGGTGGAACTTGAAGTATCTTCTGTGAATGGTTGTACAGACACTACCTCTGAAGAAGTTTGTATCGATCCGGATGTTGCGATCTACGTTCCGAACACGTTCACACCGAACGAAGACGGAATCAACGATCTGTTCTTCGCGCAAGGACTCGGAATTGATCCTGACAACTTCGAGCTGTGGGTATTTGATCGTTGGGGCAACCTGATTTTCTACACAGACGACATGAACGAAGGTTGGGATGGAAAAGTTCAGGGCAATCCTGATCTGTGCCAGGAAGACACTTACGTTTGGAAGATCAAGTGCAGAGATATGCTGGAGAAGAAACACAACCTCATTGGGCATGTGAATCTGATCAGATAAAAAGATTTGCAGATTAGTTGATATGCCGATTAGTTGATGAAACTAGTCGGCATATTTTTTTTTACCGGCGTTGTAAGACAAGCGCAGGAGAATTTGCTTGGCACTGGCGTGAAACGATCATCTTGACATTAAAACCGGTAATGACAGCCGTGCGATTTATCGCGCGGTTGACGATGCACACATTTTCAAAAAAAACATGAGCAACGCGGGTTTCAACCCGCGTTTTCATTTCCGGGAGGCGGATAAAAACCCACCTTGCTCATGTCCTTCATTCTTACTTCTCATTGACAACCGCGCGATTCTGAAGGTTTATTTCGATAGCGATGATTCGCCAAGCTAAAAAGAAGAACACGATATTCATCGGCAATAACCAAAGGCCAACTTCAGGAGTGATTTTCGTCTCGAAACATCCTCCATCATAGTTCCACAAAACCTCCCAAATCCAAAATCCTGCAAAAAGAATGGAGCCAATCATTCCGATCAATGCGATGACACCCTGAGCTCTAATTCGGTTGTAGCAAAATAAGGAGGCAACTGCGATCAGGGTCACTCCCCAATACCAATATGTAGATCGTCCTTCCGAAATCGAAAACGTCTTCACAAAAAGAGGTCCCCTCAACTCGTCGATAGTTACAAATGGAGCAAAAAACGCAATGAGCGAAACCGCAATTACCAGAAACAAAAAAAGATTTTGAAGTCGAAGCATCGGTCTCGGGTTGCAATCTATTATCGGATCCGATCCGTCGACTTCACAAGATTCTCATCACGCATGATGAAATTTCTTGCGAGCAGAAATAACACCGGATTTGCAAGCGAGATGTACGTTCCCGATTCGATTGTCCAGTGCGCACCCATCATCGGGAAAAGCGAGTTGTAGGCAAGCAGCAGTGTAAACAACAACGAGAGCACAGCGCCAATAAGACACAATTTCATTTGCAGCTTACGGTTCGTGAACATCACCATTGTTACTGTTGCAAGGATGCCTAAAATGACCTGTCCAACCAGCAAGCCTGGATTATCAATGAGCGTGTAATCCTGAACGGGGCTGGGCATTGCAGTAACCATAGTCATCGATGCATACGGCACGAATAGCAGAACAACCAGTACGATGTCAACAAGGACCAGAAAAAGTGATTGAATACGTTGTATCATCTTGAAAAGCTTTGTACAAAATTGGTGAATTCTTCTGTCAATCCTTGGCCCGGTTATCAGGCGAAAGTGGCAAATTATCGCCCCAAATCAACAATTTTTTAACGATTTTGCTTGGAACCATAGATTCTTCGTATACTTGCAGAGCACTTCAATCATGAACGACTTTAGTTCAAAGTTGTTTTTCCCAGGTTAAAGTTCTCAGTTCAAATTTCAAAAAACATATCAATTATTAAGTGCTTTGGCGGACTCATACCGCACTTCTTTTAGAAGACCCTCTATCAAAGCCGAATTCCCCCAACAAAATCAGAACACAATAAAGCCTTTACAGACTTAATCAAAAATCATGTACGACATTGTTGCATTGAAATCCAAGCTAGTTGGAGAGTTGCGTGAAATTGCAAAAGACCTGAACATCGCGAAGCACGAAGCGATGAAGAAAGAAGATCTTGTTTACAAGATTCTCGACACTCAGGCTGCGGCTGCCGCAAAAAAATCAGGGGAATCCGGCGATCTGGAAAAAACAAAACGTCCACGTGCTAAAGGAAAACCGGTGGAAGAAACCGCAGAGCTTTTCAAAAGCTCGGGCGAACCCGATACACGTTTCGTAAGCCTTGAAGGCGCGAAAAAAGAAGAAGAAGCTCCGGCAGAAAATACTGCTCCTCCACAACAACAGCAACAACCTGTTCAGCAAAATCAAGGACCACAAGGTGAGCGCAAGCCGTTCGATCGCAATCAACAGCAGCGTCGTCCGTTCAACCAGCAAAATCCGAATCAGAAACCGTTCAACCGTCCGCAGGGAAATAATCAGAACCCACCTCCTGCTGCACCGGCCCATAATCAAGCTCCGGCGTTTGTACAGGGACAAGGCGGAAACCAACAGCCGAATCCGAATCAACAGAATAATCCCAGCCAACAGAGTAGTCAGGTTCCGAATGGCAATCAACAGCCACGACAGAATTTTACACCTCGTCCACCAGTGGAAGAGATGTACAATTTCGACAACGTTGTAAGCGCAGAAGGTGTTCTTGAAATTATGCCTGATGGATATGGATTCCTTCGTTCATCAGACTACAATTACCTCAACTCTCCCGATGACGTTTACGTTTCCCAGTCGCAGATCAAATTGTTCGGTCTGAAAACCGGTGATACTGTTCGCGGTGGAATCCGTCCTCCGAAAGAAGGCGAAAAATATTTCCCATTGGTAAAAGTGGAAAAAATCAACGGACGTGATCCAGCATACGTGCGCGATCGTGTTCCATTCGATTTCTTGACGCCACTTTTCCCGAAAGAGAAATTCAATCTCGTTGCAGGAAGTAATATCAAGATGAAGGCACCAATGTCTATGCGTATCATGGACATGTTTACGCCAATCGGAAAAGGTCAGCGTGGATTGATCGTTGCACAACCGAAGACAGGTAAAACAATCCTGTTGAAAGAAGTTGCAAACGCAATTGCTGATCAACATCCTGAAGCTTACCTGATGATCCTTCTTATTGATGAGCGTCCGGAAGAAGTTACAGACATGGCGCGCAGCGTACGTGCAGAAGTTATCGCTTCTACATTCGACGAGCCGGCCGACCGTCACGTGAAAATCGCCAACATCGTTCTTGAAAAAGCAAAACGTATGGTTGAGTGCGGACACGATGTAGTAATCCTCCTCGACTCAATCACACGTCTCGCACGTGCATACAACACAGTACAGCCTGCATCAGGAAAAGTCCTGTCGGGTGGTGTTGATGCAAACGCGCTTCAGA
>CAYUTR010000202.1:0-9295 GCA_964447465.1 uncultured Chryseobacterium sp. | reverse complement strand
CCCACGAGGCACGGCGCAGTCCCTGAACCAGCGTCGTGTTTATACAAGAATACTTAATGTAGTGTAGTAGATCGCGATAGCGATCCTCCGTTTTTCGCGGGCATTTTTAGCAAACAACGGGCGCCGTTTCTCCGTGCCTCCGTGTAAGGCTCGCGCAGCGAAAGCGTTGCAGACAAGCGAGTATTATTTCTCTTCGAGCTTTGCGACGTTTGCAATGTGCGAATCGTCTCCGGTGGTGAGAAATTTTACACTGCGTTCTAAGTAAATCGCGGAAACTTTATCGGTTGGTTCAAGTGCGAGCGCACGTTCGAACATTTCTTTCGCCTGAGAAATTTTCTTTTCGCGATAGAATTCAATTCCCTGATTGTACGCCGCAAGCATTCCGAAATAATTTCCTGTGATGTTATCACCGCTCCTGCCGATTACCTGCCAGATCTGCACCGGCTCGTGTTTTCCTTTTGCAGTAACGTTGTCAACGAAACGGGTTTTGTAAACCGAAGAATCTTCCAAAGCACGAAGCGTGTCGAGACTTGTCAGAATTGAAACGCCATACATTTTGGTCATGCCCTCAATGCGCGAAGCAAGATTCACAGCATCACCGATTGCTGTTGAATCCATTCTGTCGTTGGCGCCGATTGTTCCGATGATCACTTGTCCAAGATGCAACCCGATTCCCATTGCGAGCGGAGACTTTCCATCGATTGCACGGTGACGATTGTACTCGATCAACGCTTCCTGCATCTGTAAAGCAGCATCAATTGCAAATTTCGCGCTGCGTGTTGTTTCCGATTTCTCGAACAGCGCCATGATTCCGTCGCCCATGTATTTGTCAATAAAACCGTTGTTCGCTCCGATTGGCGGTTCGACGTACGACAGATATTTATTGAGCATACTGAAGACATCTTCCGGCGACATGCTTTCTGCGATGGAAGTAAATCCGCGGATATCGCTGAACAAAACGGTTACTTCGTCGCGCTCTGCGTTTCCTGGTTTGATAGAATGGATTCCGTCCTTTGCAATGCGTGAAAGAAATTGCGTCGGAACGAATTTCTTAAACGTGTTCGCGTAATTTTCTGCGCTGAAGAAGGCATTCGAGAAACGCGAGGAGAGACTGAACGATTGTGCGAAAGTAACAATCAGCAATCCGAATGAAAGATAAAGTCCGGTGTGCACCAACTCCATCTGGTTGAGTGTATCGTTTACGATCGTCAGCAGGAAAAACAAAGTTGTAGCGAGAAATATTCCTGCACCATCCATTTTCTTGCGCAATGCCCTGATGAAAACGGTGATGGTGATTATTCCAACGATCCAGGCATAGCCCGTGAAGACATATGATGAATTTGTAAAAATAGTTGTAGGTGTAAAGATCACGAACAGGCACAACAGCAGTCCGAACCCTTCAATCATCCGATAGATCCACTTGTTCCATTCTGACGGATATAACTTACGGCAGAATGTGACATAAATCATGGGGCTGACAAACGTAAGCAGGTACTCGATCTTCCGCGCGAGATGCCATTCCATTTCTGGAAAAATGTGATTGATCAGCACCTCACCAGTGAGCAAACTCCGCACACCAATCACGGCGCACATCAATCCGAAAAAGAGAGTAGTTGCATCCTTACTTCGCAAAACAAAAAGTCCGAAGTGGTACAGCGCCATGATGAAAAGGCAGCCGAACAGAAACATCTCGAGTAACATGCGGTTATCGCGGGCCCGCTGTACCTGTTCCACATTACCCAATTCGATCGGCAACCAGAATCCGCCTTTGCAGTGATCGAAGTTCGAGATCTGCATCGTGAGCTTGATATAGCTGGAATCCGGAATGAATGTTACAACATGCGGTGCGTATTGAGGCTGAGAAGTCTCTTCACTCTCACCCACTATTCCGCTCGAAGCAACCAATTTATCGTCAATAAAAAACTTGTATGCATTGCTCACAGTAAGAATACTGATTGCGCGCATTTCGGCATTATCCGGAAGCTTCACTCTTAGCTTATATGTAGCACACCCTTCCGCCGGAAGCGATTGCGTGGCAACGTACGATTTACCATTCCATATTCCCGGTACTGCCATAAAAGTGCGCGAATCGTAACTGGCTTCTGTTGGATCGAGTAACGTGTCCCAGTGAAATGTCCACTCTCCATTGAGACGAACCGACCCATTGCTGAAATCCCATTCGCGTAAATCGATTGTTCCGCTCTTCGCAACCGGACGTACCACTTCCTGTGTTTGGTTAAACAACGCAAACAGAAGCACACCCACAGGAATGAGTACGATCAATGCAGAAAACCAACGACGGGCACGATTATCAGACATAGCAGCGAGGTCCGAAAATACGGATTCACGAATGGAAATCCGCATAAAAACGATGTGAGACCACTATTTCGCGGAAAATAGAGCAAGAAATTCTTCAGTGAAAATCTCTGAATTTAGTTTCCATTCTGTGTTATCTGCAATACCTTTAGGAGGCAACCATGAAGCGGCTCTCCGCCGCTACTTACCAAAACAAACCCAATGAGAAAACTATTACTCCTCTCTGCATTTTCATTTTCAGCATTCCCGGCATTCGCACAACTTTCAGGAACATATTCTGTTGACGGAAGTTCAGCTGCAACTGCAACCAGTTACGTGACCGTTGGCGACGCTGTCTCAGATATGATCTCGGGTACACGCGCAGACGGTGGACCGATCAATGGTCCCGGAGTAAACGGACCGGTGACGATACGACTTGTTACAGGATCGGGTCCGTACAGTGAACAAATAATCATCACTGCAATTCCAGGAACTTCCGCAACAAACACAGTTCGCATTACAGGGGGCCCAGGACGTGAGATGATCACTTACAGCGCTACTACTACCGCACAGCGACAGGTTGTTAAACTGGATGGAGCCCGCCACATTACGCTTGACAGCCTTACGCTGTTGAACACGGGAGCAACATACGGTTATGGTGTGCACATTACGAATGCTGCCGACAGTAATATCGTTTCGAACTGCTCTGTAATCACCAACAACACTTCCACCTCTGCTAACTTTGCCGGTATAACTATTTCAGGCGCAACTGTTGCATCCAATGGAGATTTTGGTGATGACAATCTCATACAGAATAACAATGTGAATGGAGGCTACTACGGAATCAGTATGCGTGGTACCAGCACAACGGTGTTCAGTCAGCGCAATCGCGTCATCGGAAACACAGTAGAGGAATTTTATTACTACGGTGTGTATTGCTTTTACCAGAATTTAACCGAAATCAATGACAATACGATAACGGCGCGTGTGCTGGCAACAACAGCAACGAACGGAGTACACCTGAATTACGTTGATCAGTTCAGCGTTCAACGCAATACCCTAAACAACCTGGGGCAGTACGGAATTTACTCGAACTACGGAAATTACCAAGGCGGCACCGGAACAGCACGCGCTGATATTGTGAACAACATGGTTGGCGGTCCATGGTCCAATACAACTCCGTATGGAATTTACATCACAACTAATTCGCGTTACCTGAACATTTATCACAATTCTGTTTCTATGACGAGTGGAAATGGAAGAGCGTTGTATATTCTTGGCGGATTAGGCAACGACGTTCGAAATAATTCCTTAGCTGTGTTCGGCTCAGCAACCGGTTATGCATTGTATGTAACTTCCGCGACTTACGTGACAAATGTTGATTACAATAACTATCACGCTCCGGGATCTGCTAATTTCATTTATGTCGGTGCAGCATTCACCACCGCAACTTATATTGGCGGAGGTGGCTTCAATGCAAACTCGCGCAATGGTGATCCGGTTTATCAAAACAACGCATCCAATCTTCACACCACTGCAGTGCAACTCTACGATGCAGGGACGAATCTTGGTGTTACAACCGACATTGATGGACAAGCGCGACCTATGGCACCGACCGCATTATATGATATCGGTGCAGACGAATACATGCAGGTTCTCAATGATGCCGGTGTTGTTTCTTCAACAAGTCCGGTGATTCCATTTGGTGCCGGAGTACAGAATGTTGGAGTTGTGTTGTTCAATTACGGATCGAATACACTTGTGAGTGCACAGGTAAACTGGGATGTGAATACCGTTCTGCAAACTCCGTTTGCGTGGACAGGAAGCGTTCCAACTTACATCAGTTCATCGCCGGCGACAATAGGAACATATAATTTCCTTTTCGGAAACACTTACAATATCCGTGTGTGGACGAGCATGCCGAATGCATCAACAGATCAGCAGATCAATAACGATACGTTGTATTTCACAGTGTGTACTGCGCTCAACGGCGTTTATGATATTGGAGGTGTGGGTGCAGACTACCCAACAATTAGTGATGCCGTAACTGCAATGAGCTGCGGAGGAATTCTTGGAGCAGTCACATTGAATTTAAATCCGGGAACAGGGCCATTCAACGAGCAGGTAATCATTCCACCAATTGTTGGAACAAGTGCGGTAAATACTATTCGTCTCAACGGGGGAGCGACTCGTGAAATTGTACAATTCACTTCGACATTGACCGGCGAACGCGCCGTTATTAAACTGAACGGTGCCGATCATATTATTCTTGACAGCATGCTTATCATCAACAACGGAACCACGTATGGCTACGGCGTGCAGCTCACAAATTCGGCCGACAGTAACGTTGTAAAGAATTGCATTATTAAGGTGAGCACAACGAGTACCTCCGCCAATTTCGCCGGAATTACAATGTCAGCCGCAACAGTAGCAACAAATGCAGATAACGGCGATGGAAATGTCATCGAAAACAATTCGGTCAACGGAGGATATTATGGAATCTCACAACGCGGACTGGGCACAACTGCGCTTGACCAGCGAAATACAATCCGTGGCAATATTGTATACAACATTTACTACTACGCCATTTATTCATATTACCAGAATCTCACGACGATTGAGAACAACCAGGTGTCGCTGCGTCCAACTGCTACTACTGCCGGCTCTGGAATTTATCTGTATTACAACGATCGGTTTACCGTTGAAGAAAATGACATTGATTCTGTGGGCACTTATGGCATTTACAGTTACTATGGAAATTACCAGGGAGGTACAGGAACGCAACGTGCACGAATTGCGAATAACATGATTGGCGGTGCGTGGCGACTTACAACTTCTCCTTACGGAATTTACATTTCCACAAACAGCCGTTATCTTGACATCTGGCACAACTCCGTGAGTATGTCGGGGACAACGCCACGTGCATTGTATATTTTAGGTGGTACCGGAAATGATGTACGCAACAATTCGCTTGCAGTGTTTGGTTCTACCGGCGGATATGCTGCATACATCACGAACCAAACCTACGTTACGCAATTCAACTACAACAACTACTACGCGCCTGGATCAACAAACTTTATTTACATCAGTGCAGCGTACTCGACGACGACATATGTAGGTGGTGGAGGTTGGAATGCGAATTCAATCAACGCGGATCCGATGTATACTAACAATGCAAACGATTTGCACTCGACGGCTTTCCCGCTATACGATGCAGGAGCGAATCTGGGAATTACAAATGACTACGATGGAAATGTACGGCCTCTCGCACCTTCGATTGGCTACGATATTGGTGCCGATGAATTCATGGTAGCTGTAAATGACAATGATGTAGTTCAGGTTCTTACTCCGGTGAATGGGCAATGTGTCGACAGCACTACTGACGTTACGGTTGTGATAACCAATCTTGGACTAAACACGATTACAACCATGCCGATCACGGCGCAAATCACCGGGTATGTAACTGCAACGCTAAATACAACATACACCGGAAGTCTGGCAACGGGTCAGTCGGCCAATGTGATCGTAGGCACTTTCAATTCATATCCCGGCGGAATACTGAACATTCTCGCTTACTCAACGCTTGCTGGTGATCAGAACGTAGCGAACGATTCTGCATCGGTAACTTTGACGATTACTCCAATTGCTCCTGCTGCAGTTGGTGCAAACGTTAACACTTGTTCGGGGACGTCAGCTTCACTCAACGTAACTACCGATGGATTCACTCATGCGTGGTACGATGCAGCTGCCGGTGGTAATTTGTTGACGACCGGAGATTCGTATTCAACACCGGCGTTAACTACAACTACAACATATTATGTTCAAACGAATGGTACTTGTCCGAATCCGGTGCGCACACCAATTACTGTTACCGTACTCAGTCTTCCGGTCGTTACATTGGGAAGCGATACTTCAACGTGTCAGTCACTTGTGCTGAACGCTGGTAATCCATCGATGACATGGCTGTGGTCGACATCTGCAACCACACAGCAAATCACTGTAACATCGAGCGGACAATATTTTGTTGCTGTTAACGACGGAACATGCACAGGCCGCGATACCATTAATGTAACAATCAATCCGAACCCTGTTCTCATTACTTCAGCTGCCGACGGAAATATTTGTTTCGGTGATAGTGACACTATGTATGTGTCAGGTGCAACGATGTATAGCTGGAGCAGCGGTGGAACCGGCACGATGGAAATCGTTTCTCCGACTACAACAACTTCTTACACTGTTAATGGTGTAGATGCGAATGGATGTGCGGACACAGATATAATCACGATCATTGTGAACAATCCTGTTGCAGGTTTATCATTGCCGCTTGATACAGCTTGTACAATGGGTGGATCAATTACTCTCTCAGGTGAAACACCTGCAGGAGGAACATGGAGCGGAACTGCAGTAACCGGAAATTCTTTTGATCCATTAGCAGCTGGTGTTGGCATGCATACAATCACTTATATATACACTGACGCAAACGGATGTTCTGCAAATGCTGTTGATAGTATATGGGTTGATCTTTGCAGCGGAATATCAGAAACGACTAATGTAATTATCGGATTGTATCCGAACCCAACGAGCGGAGAATTCACTTTGCAGCTTAGCGGAACAAGTTTGATGACGGTTACAATTGTTGATGGGATCGGTCAAGTTGTTCTCTCAGAACAGAAATCTACTGGCACACATCGTTTCACGCTTGCTGCAGCAGGAGTTTATCTCATAGTTGCAAGTGATGAAAATGGTAATCGGTGGACGCGAACAGTTGTGGTTGAATAAAAAACTGAAACGGGATGAAATTACTTTCATCCCGTTTTATTTCATATTAATTTTATTCAACTAGTTGTCCGGAACTTCTCTTCCGAAACCGGGTCTGTCCAGATCTTTCCGTCCGCCAACTGATAACGACATTGTAACGCCCATTCGCAGATAGCCATTGGAGAAACGACCTTCCTCGTTAAGCTCATAACGTATGCCGGGACGCATTCCTGTTTCCATCATCCATCCGATCTTACTACCGAGGCGCGATTCAAATATCAAACGAAAGCCAAAGTTCCGATCTTTAATTCCTTCCAGCTCATACGTAGTGGTATTTGCCTGGTAAGGCCCTTGTGTTGTAATGTCCAGTGTTTTATCATAGCCGACTTTTGGTGCATACATCAACTCCCATTTACAGCTGATCCAGCTCCAGCATTCGCCAACGCCTCTCCAGAAATTCGTCTGCTTGAAACGACCGCCGAATGAAATTCCGATGTTGTAAGAAACGATATCCTGCGGCAATTTGAAATCTGCGAAACGGCTATAAGGTTCTACCTCCCCGGTCGCAACATTTTTAAATCTGATATGCTCAAAGGTGGAATCCTTATTCATGAAATAAGTACGGTCTCCAAACTCGACACCCGCTGTGAATGTGACTATGTTCCCGACTCCGATGTTTGCATTGAACAAACGATCGCCGTAGAAGTGTTGGTACATTCCTCCTTCCATCATAAATTTCTGGATATGCACTTTGCTTTTTACGAGATAGCATGTATTCTGTTTTCCACCGGCGAGTAGTCCGCCTGTGAGAATAAACATGAATGCAGGAGGCTCTTCGCCAATTTCCATTGAGTTGGTGAGTCCGAATTTCATTGTCCGCAAGGACTCCTTCGGAACAATTGTGCGCGCAATTGTGGTTGCAGGAATCAAAAGTGAAGCTGCAATCAACGCTGTGAAAATTCGCTTGGTTACGTTCATGGCAGTGCTTATTTAGAGCTTCGGAATTGGCGATAGTGGTACACGACTCTTTCAATCGGAATGCGATACTGGAATGCGAAATATTTCTGATCGTCGAATTTCTTGTTGAAAGCTTTGTTCACTTCGTAAGAGAATGCACATGCGCCGAATTCAAGACTACAGAAAAGGTTTGCGAACTCTCCGTTTTCAGAATGGGCGTACGCACTCGACGTGGTGAACCAGTTGTACCCGATCCCTCCACCAATCATGAAGCGCGTGAAGAAAGTGTTGTTGCTTTTGGAAACGTTGAGGTTTATCGATAAACGTCCCATTGCACGCGTCGCTTTCAGATCATCGCCATCAGTGGTTGTAATTTTTCCTGATTCTGCAATGAGATCGTATCCGAAATTTCCAGCACGTCCCGATTGTGTAAGACCAAACATCATCGTTTTGTTGTTCCCGTTCTTCAGATTCCAATTGCACACGCGTGGTCCTAATGAAACGTGCGGACCGATGTTTCTGCGGTACACATCCTCAGAAAACGGAACGTAATAGGTGGTCCATTCTTCGGTGTTCCAATCTACTTGTCTGCCTTCACTCCATACGTAATATCCGGTGTTGGTGTAATCGTAGCTAAGTTCCGGATCCATAACTTCAAGCAAGCCGTCAAACTGAAATACGATAGCCGGAGCAATCATAAACTTGTTTCGCTTGAGTCCTGGTACATTGTCGAATCCAACTACCGTGTTTACTTTGAAGTCAATAACCACATAAGGAAGCTGCAAACTAATTCCCGGTGAGAAAGTTCCCTGAAAGCAGGATTGGCCCTGACTTCCCATGTAGCCAAAACCACCAGCCAGAAACGGAACCATGCTCGCACCTTTTATGCCCATCTGGCGTCGACCAATACCAAGCGCTTTAATCGGAAAGTTGACACCGAGATACATATTGTAAAACAGCTCTTGCGATTCGGCAGGCGTTGTGAACTTCCCGGCGTAGTAACCCATCTCTATTATTTTCGTGCGAACATTCAGACCGCGTAAAGGTTCGGATGAATAACCACTCGCCATGGTTTTAGGAAACACAAAATTGAATCCCGCCGTAGTATGTGCATAGCTGAGCTGTGCCTTCACAGTGTATCCGCTTAACACAAATATCATCACCAGGAGATGAACGCGGCTTTGTTTGAATGAAATCAGGTTCTTCATATTAGTCTTTTACACAACGTATATAGCACCCGCTGACATAGGGGAAATTACTGAGCTCATGCTCCGGCAATGCAAGT
>CAYUTR010000201.1:0-9362 GCA_964447465.1 uncultured Chryseobacterium sp. | reverse complement strand
AACTTGTTGCTTACACAGGTGTTTCGTGGGAATTCCGCACACGTGTTAATGCTGCAGCTGCACTGAAGCGTTTGAATTATTTCGCAACGCCTCTTCTGGACAATCTTACATCGGCAATGGTGAGTTCGAACACACGTCTTGCATATCCTTGCGCAGAAACGCTGGACTTTTTCTATTCACAGGCACAATACCGTTCGCAGATCGCGGAGTATGTGCAGAAGAAAGCGTGGAAAGAGTGGGAGAGAGAGACTATCGGGAAGATGTTGCATTAGGGACGCGGAACACGGAACTCGGGATGGGGAATGAGGATTCGACCCCTTCAGGGTCGCGGTGAATCATGGATATTTTTTCTAATAACATTGAACCCTTTCAGGGTTCCTTTACAAGCGACGCTGAAGGCGTCGAATGTTAATAGAAAAAAATACGTGTCGCGAAAACGACCCTGAAGGGGTCGAATGTCTATGCCTCGATCCGCGCGGCCTTCAATTTCTTGCGTCTGCGAACAGCGCGAATGATAAACCATCCGCCCGCAGCAATTGCAACAAGCAGAATAATATTCGGCCACCCATCCCATTCGCAAAACATCTGCACTTTCCAACCGAATGAAACTTCGCTTGAATATTCTGCAGAAACCGGTTTGCCATCCATCACATTATTGAAAAATGCAGCAACGTGTTCGGCCATACATTCATCGGAAAAATCTTCTCCGTGTCCGCCACCTTTTTTTGTATTGAGTTCGTAGTTAGCGCCAAGATGTTTGTAGCGTTCTGCGATCAGGAATGAACCGGATCGTGTGTAGGCGTAACCGGGTTCTGCGAATTTCTTGTACGGCACGGACGAATCATCTGTCCCATGAAACATGATGATAGGTATTGCAAGTGCTTCATTCGGGGTGATGAAAATCGTATCTGCAATTGGTCCCCACATGTTGATCACACCGCGTATACGGTAATTCGCTCTGATTGAATTTGTAGATGAATCCAGGCTACCAAGCACGCTGTGACATCCACCGGGAATATATTTCAGGATTAATGAATCCAATTCGTGCTGATTGAGGAATGCATTCCATAAACTGATATCACCACCTGCGCTGCGTCCACCAACGAAAATGTTGGCGGTGTCGATTCCATAAGTTGCTGCGTTCGCCGAAAAATAGCGGAGCGCTGCTCGTGAGTCCTGCAAGGCGCGGTACAATGCAAATACCGAAGTTGGTTCCAGTTTCGTGTGACCTTTGGAATTGTTATCCACGATACTGTTGTTGTCATTCCAACCAACGCGATAGTCGACAGTTGCTGCAACAAATCCGCGTTGTGCGAGCATCATGCACAATTCATTCCACTGATTACGGTTGCTGAAATCATCTTCTGTGTGATAACCGCCTCCGTGAAAGAGTAGAATGAATGGTCGCGCCGAAATCTTATCGGCACTGGCTTTGGGATAATAGATGTTGAACTTCTGCACGTCGTTCACGCCCTGCCAGTCGATGGCTTCTCCATACACAATGCCGGTGTCAACAGTAATATTGCTCTCCTTGAAAAAGTCGGTGCGGATATATCGTGTGGGCTCAAGCGTCACCTGTGCGTTCACGTTAACGGTTGACAGTTTCAGCAAACAGAGCAGAATTCCGGTTTTGGAAAAGAAGTAGCGGTTCATGGGTAGGGACGTTTGTAATCTAACGTATGAAGAAGGTAGTTATTTCACAATACCTGTTTACCGGTATTGGCTCTACCACAATACCGCGTATTTGCCTACGTTTGTTTTACGTGAAAGCCGCTACAATCGCCTTCTTCGTCACTTCGCTATTTCTCATCTCCATGCTGAGTGACGCAACCGGTGTGAAAACACTTGTCACCATCAACACGATTGATGTGAAGTACGATTCAATTGACAGTGTTTTGGTTTACACATCCGGAATGACCATCGATGCTGATGGTTCACCGCGAGCGTATCATCCTGTTTCTGATTCCGGATTGGATGCACTTGCCAATGCAGGTAGGAAAGGCAACTGGTGGGGAATTGTAACGGACAAGAAGGGTGAACCGGTTGTTCAAGACAAAGATGATCCGTATCCAGGATTTTATATTTCCACAACATCCTTGGTTGATGGAACGAAAAAGGAAACGGATCCTGCACGTTACGTGAATTCAGATTCGATTCCTTACATCGTGATTCCGAATAATGCGATGATGTTAGCACATGCGAAGAAAGGTGACATTGCATTGGTTCAGAATTTACGTAACAGCAAAACATCATTTGCCATTTTCGCTGATGTAGGACCGAAAGATAAAATCGGAGAAGGATCGATGAAGCTTGCCGAGAATCTTGGGATTGATTCAAGTCCCAGAAGCGGAGGACAAGCCGACAGTGTAAAGTACACGGTGTTTTGCGGAAGCGGAAATGGAAAGCCGCGAGCGATTTCGCAGATTGATAGTATCGGAGCGATATGCAAAGAGAAATTATCTCTTAGATAATCGCTGCGGTTGCTGCTAATCTTCCGGCCCGTTTTTGATCACGGTGGTAATCATCTTGAATTGAACGGTTGCATTGAAACAATGCGGTACTTTCGCAGGAATAACGATGCCTTCACCAAGACGCAAGTTGTATTTTTTATCGTTAATAACTACTTCTGCGCAACCATCGATGATCTGTACAAACGTATCATAAGGTGTAGATTTTTCAGCCAGTTCTTCTCCTGTGTCGAAAGAGGTTATCGTAACGTTACCCGATGTTTTTTTAATAATCGTCTTGCTGACCACTGCGTTGGGAACATATTCTATAATTTCCACGATGATATGGACTTTTGATTTCTCCAGAGTAAGATCACCGGGTGAATCGGATTTCGGAGTGTGGTTCTTTCCCGAGATTTCTGTACGGATGTTTCTGTCCTTTTTCATGGCGGTGTGTTTGCTTCTACGAAGTACCGCATGTTAGCCTTGAGAATTGTTGCATCTCAGCTAAGAGGAGTTGTATAATTCACAGGTGGTGTGCAATGGAAAATCCACAAATAGAAGTCAGCAGTTGCCACCGATGCTTCATTCCGCTTGTGCAATAACGATGATTTTGGAGAATATCAGATTGTCATCTTCAAAGAGTTGTACAACATATAATCCGGGTGAAAGTTCATTTCGTTGCAGAACGAATGCCTCACCCGATAAATTTGTGTTTTGCATAACGGGTTGACCCAATGCATTTCGCAAAATGATCGTGGCGTTGACCACGCTCTTGCCAAATGTAATTGTTGTCTGATCAATAAAAGGATTCGGGAAAGCCGGAGTGTGATCCCCGAGGCTTTCTTCAACTATACCTGTGATGCAGCCAGGAATGTCATTCGAATAATCATAGGAGTCTATAAAATTCGGTAGACCAAAGCTTGCTGTAGTGCCATTAAGACTGACCGCATCGCCGACAAAGTTGCAGGAGGCTCCGGGAAGATTGGGGCTATTAATAACACTTAAGTAGGTGGTAGAAATCGGTGTGCGCGCAGCATATATTTTACCGTCGGGCCCCAATTGCATGCCTAGGTAGCTGTAACTAGAATCGCCTACCTGTGTTCTTGAAGCGCGCACTGAATCAGGATGACCGCCGCCAGCAGTAAGATCAAACTGAAAAATGCCAGTGGGGTTGTTGCATGCGAAATACAACTTTGTATTATCAGGAGAAAACGATATGCCATAAAAATTATTAAGCGTGTCCCACTGAACGTTTACGACATTGCTAACTGTTCCTGTGAGCGGATCAAAATCAAAATACTCCGCAATACAGTTGTTTGAATTTCCATTCCCTATTGCTAGTTTATGTCCGTCGGGAGAAGCCTTGAGTTGTCCGATTGCCGCGTGTATATTTTGTGTTCCTGTCGGATGAAATGAACCGATATGGGAAATGACGGTGTCGACGATGCCATTAGCCGACAGTTGAAATGCGTAGAAAGCATCCGAGTAGTACTTATGGGTAATAATCCAATAATCAGTTCCGTTACCGTGGCGCACAGCGGTTAGCTTTTCAGCAACGGTATCCAACACCAGAATGTTCTTTTGAAAAATCATCACAGCCCCTGTGCCATTGTCCAGACACATGTCAACAACCGAGTAGCGTAGACCTTTGTCAAGGGTGAGATTGTAAAAAGCATCAGTGGTAAAAATGTAGTAGTAGCGAGTGCTTCCAGGCTGCGGGATAATGAGCGCCGCTTGCGTAGACGACCAATGGCCCCCAATGCCAGTTCCGTTCGGCATCAACAAGTGATTCTTGTTCCAAACCCTATGTCCGTTGGTGTAAAATAACAAGTTACCGGAGCTATCACAAATACTTGCACTTCCTTCGCTGTGAGTTCCATCCGGAAAATAGACCTGACCACCACTGGTAGACACAGGACTTCCAGAACTAAAATCAAGACCAGCATGATCTCCGAAATACCAGAAATTGCCTTGATTTTGAGCACTCAGAAGAATGCTGCAAATTGTCAGAAGTATGGTGGCGCTGATTCGTTTCATTTCTGCACAATAAAAACGACATGCGTTTCCCACTCGTTTTTATTATTCAGCCATGCAATATCTTCTACCTGTACAATTCTGAGATTGCACTTGTTCAGCATGTTCATGATTTTCACTGAATTGTAGAGGTAGACATACGAGCGATCTTCATTGTTGCTCGCGTAGTGATAATCAGAGTCTTCGTATTTCCCGTCGATAAAACTGAAATAAAAAATTCCTCCGGGCTTCAGTAAAGCAGTTACGTCTTCGAGGAGTTTTGCAACTTCTTCTTTATAGAGATAAGGAATTGCAAATCCACAGGCAATAGCATCGTATTGTTCTTTGATCTGTGAGATTTCGCGACAGTCCATGAGAAGAAAATTTGCCGTCGGATTATTTGCTTGTGCAATCGCAATCATGTTCGGTGCGAGATCGACGCCCGTAATTTTAAGATCCGGTCTTCTCTTGAGAAGATAATTTGTGATGATTCCGGGTCCGCAAGCTACGTCCAGCACCGTGCTACCTCGGGCAGTAAATAGGGAACTGAAGAGTTCGTAGGTATCGTTGTATAAATCGACAGACCCAAACCGCTCGTTATAAGCAGAAGCGTGTTTGTTGAAGGTATTGACGGCTTCGGAATTGCGGTCCATAATCGGGGCCTTTAGAATTCATTAAGCGGTGATGGGGACATTCTTCTGCTGGTGAATTCGGCAGATTCGTTATCGGAGGCAGTTCTGAAAGAAAAACCTAATTTGAAAAGGAGCATTCCAGCCGGAGCATCCTGCATCAAATACGTGCTTCCATCAACCGCATAACTTACCGTTGTAGTATTAACGAACTTTCCACCCTGCACAGTGCTCTGCCATTGCACCGCTGCATCCAGCCACACGTTTTTATAGAGTTTCGTCATCAATCCCAAACCGAATCCGCCACTGATGCCGGTGTATCTGCTCAGTGTTATGGCAGATGCGTCGGTGTACTGAATGTTATTCTGCTTAGCGTACAACGAACGAATTCCGCCGAACAGATCGAGGTAAGGAACAACGCGGTTCTGTGTTTGGCGCAAAGAAAATCTCATGTCGCCATAAAATCCGAAATGCACATTGTTGAATACAGTTTGTGCCCATACATTTTGTGGTGCGCCTGTTCCGACTCTTGTAAGCTCGTAACGTCCGGCACCGGAAACATAACCCGTAACACCAACCTGGAATTTGACAGGAAGTGTCCGGTAAAAATCAGACTGACCTAACGGACGAGAGAAGATATTTATTCCACCGCCCCATCCGCTTGCAAAAGACGTGTGAGGTGAGGACGCGCGCATTCCGAAAACACCAATGTCCATTTGAGCAAACGCGGTAGTGCCTGATGCAAGTGCGAGAAGTAACAGAAGCTTTCTCATGCTGGTAATTTTAGTACCACCCCTTAACTACGCCTGGGGCTGTACTAAAGTTACGAAGACCTGCGCTCAAATGCACATAAATGTGCCGGAATCATTCGCGGAGATGCTCTCCTTCACAGGATTTGTGATGCTGTGGAATGCGGCAACCTTGCACTGGACAGCAACCGTCGTTGGATAAATTAATGCGGATTCCGATCCGAAAACAAGTTACCGTTGATGGAGCCTGTTTCATGCCATAATAAATTCCGTCGTCTACATTCACAGAATTCATCATGATCCTGTTTCCGGGATTCTGAGCTTTGCTCCATGTCATGCCTACATCGAGTGTGAAGGTCTTGTTCAGGTTCACCAGCAATCCAGCGCCTGCACCAAGATTAAAGCCATTAGATTTATCAGCAAAATAACTGGTGCAATTATTATGATCAGCATCATCGTAGATGCTTACCGACGAAGTATTGATTCGGAGGCCGGGTGATGCTTCAGCATACGGTGCGAATTTTTCGCTTGGTGTTGGAATACTTACGCGAACAATTCCGTGAATGGTGTGTTGCATATTGCTGAACGTAACATCAACGGGCGATGCAAGATCATCAAACGAAACGTCCCTGAATTGTTTTTGTCCGTCGCCAAGGATGGAATACCCTGCGCCGATCTGCAATTTAATCGGGAATGACTTGCAGAGCGGAGATGAAAGTCCGTCCATGCCGCCGCCCCATCCCTGACGTAAACCGGTTTTTGCATTGTGTAGGCTATAATAGCCGAATGATGATTGAGCTGAAATTGCGACTGATAGAAGAATTGCAGAAGCGAGTAGTAGACTTTTCATGACGATATGGGTTTATGCATGAATGGGAACAACAATCGTACTAAAGTTAGTTCAATCGGCGCGCATTTTTACAACTGGAAGAAAAATACGATGAAGTACGTAGATGGCCGATCACGCTATTTTAGCTCAAGAACAGCTTCGAGGCGATCGAGGTTTTCTTCGTTTTTGTCGGCGGCAAACTTCACCACCTTTTCGTACATCTCAGTGGTTTCAAATTTCATCGTCCACACGATTTTCGTTTGTGAATCGCTGATCTTTTCAAAACGCACAGTGGTAAGAAATCGTGGTTGGGAATTTCTATTCCAGATCAACAACGTTGGTTCTTCTATCTTCTCAAACCACGCATCATTCTCGTAATGTCCTGCATCAGGACCGTGCATGGTGTAAATCCATTTTCCGCCTTCGCGAAAATCGAATTCGTGAAAAGTGTTTGTGAAGCCGGCTGGTCCCCACCAGATTTTCAGGATGTCGGGATTTGCCCAGGCGTTCCAGACTTGGTCAATTGAAAAAGGAATGGTGCGGGTTGTAGTGATGGTGTTTTCCATAGAATGAAGGTAAGAAGTCGCCTTTATTTTTGCCGCAGATTACGCTGATATCGCTGATTGAAAAACAAAAAATAATTTTGACGGACAGGTTTGTAGAAGGAATGAGGTTGATTGAGATCTGCGGAGAATGAATGGCTGGTTATAGACTTCTCATTTTGTTCCATTCATCTTTCGTCATCTCAAACTTCACTTCTTTCCCATGCATCCCATTCTCTCTCCATCCCGATGCCCGATAAAATTTCTCCGCACGCGTTCCTGGCGCAGTTCCCAGCCAGACTTTTTCCTTCTGCGTGAAATACCAGTCGAGCATTACTTTCTGCAACGCACGTGCAATTCCTTTTCCTTCAAAATCGGGAGGCACAAACAATGCCCAGATGTTTTCTTCTTTCAGATCGCAAATAGCGAATCCTACGATGTTGTTGTCGATTTCACACACCCATCCTTTCCCACGATGAAAGAGAAATTCTTCGTAGTCGGAGGGAGTGATGAGAGTGGGGTTGGAGAGGGTGTTTTCGCGGACGGCAATCCGGATTTGGTGTAAGACCGTGAGGTCTTTTAATTCTGCTCTTCGGATAAACATGATCATAAAAGTACCGAACAAAGTGAACCTTCCAACCCCTCACGTGTACTGCGTCAGCCGAAGTCTCATTTCGCCAGCACTTTTCTCTATTCACATTTCTTAACGCTTCACCCCTGAACCGAAGTTTTCTTCATCTGTACTGCCGTTGACACCAAAACGCTACACATGAAATCCTGACGGTAAACGTCAGGATTCACGAATTCAAAAACTTTAAATGATAACGCATGAGTAAAAAAATCTTTACGCTACTGATACTGTTTGCAGCAAGTGCGACGGGATTCAGTCAATCGCAGTCGAACTATTACTACAACCGCGACATTCAGAATCAGCAACCCGATCAGAGCTGGCCTTGCGGAGACCGGCAATTCACGGCTTCATCTGATGTTATGATTTACGTTCCGCCCGATGCGTGGATACTGGAACTTCACGGAACAGAAGACGCAGGAACACTTGAATCTGCACGTTTGAAATTGCAGACACGACTCAACGCTTTCCAGAAAAAACTGAACACGATGGGAATTCCGAATGAGGACATTACCATCACCACAGTTTCCCAGGAAAAGAATTCAGGTTGGAAGTACGATGCGGCTGGCAAAGCTGTATGGGGTATTACCGGCTATACATTGACGAAGAGTATTCTTATCAAGTACAACTCTTCGAATTCGTACAGCCAGATCATCTCCGCAGCAGGCGAACAGAGTCTCGACAATGTGCAGCAACATTATTGCACGGTTGCAGATGAACAAGCCGTTTATGCAGAACTGTATCGTCAGGCGATGGATGTTTGCATGCTGAAGCGGGAGGAACAAGCTTCGTTTCAGAAAGCAATAATTTCTCCGACATGGAATGTGTCGAGTGAATATTATGATGTTATCACGCCGACACCTGGAATCTATGTTGCTCCTGGAACAACTCCCGCTCCAACCGGAACAGGATACGATCGCGTACTCAGTCCGGAATACGGAAACGGAGCAGTTCGCTATACCATTCACATGGAAATTACTTACACGCTCACCAAACCACAGAACAATTCACCAGTACGAAACAAATAAAATCATGAAAAATAGTCTACTCATCACAGTAGCGTGTGCCCTTACGCTAAATCTAATGTCACAAGCCAGTGGAAACGCCGTTGTTCCTGTTAATAACGGAACTGCAACTGCAACCGATGCAAGTGCGGGTGTATTCATCAGCACCGTCGGAAATATGCAGACTGTAAATCTCTGTTCGGGAAATTCAGGGAATCTTACAGCTACCGGAGGAACTTCTTATTCCTGGAACAACAATTCGCAGAATGTGAACTTCGGTACGCAGTCGAAACAGTATTACAATCCGTACACTGGCAAGTATGAAGACACACCGAACAACGGTGGAGGAGGAGCAACTCCTCAAGCGCAGGCAGCGTTGCCATACGACAATTCTGTAATATTCGATGCAGATGTAATGATCAACATCGGAGCATCGAGCTACACTGCAATTTTCAGCGTAACAGATTTCGGTAAAACTGTAATCGCTGCAGATTCTGCAATGAGTGCGCGATTGAAAA
>CAYUTR010000200.1:0-9369 GCA_964447465.1 uncultured Chryseobacterium sp. | reverse complement strand
AGTTTTAACCAGCGAAACGCTTTCAGAAACATTATTCTCTTCTGCAATTGCTTTTCCGTCTCCATTGTAAACTGTTCCGGTGATCAGTGAAGTAATAGGACCATCTTTCTTCTTCGCCATCATTCCGGTCATATCGATGATCCAGATGTCACGCTCACCGAGTCCGCCTTCACGGTCACTATCAACGTATGCCGACTTCCCGTCTCTCGACAAAAGGAACATACGCTCATTTGAAATTGAGTTGATTGGATAACCCATGTTCACTGGAGTTGTCCATGCGCCGTTTTCCCATCGCGACATGAAGATGTCGTAACCGCCCATGCTGTTGTGGCCATTCGAGCAGAAGTACAAAGTCTTTCCGTCCGGCGCTGGGAAAATTCCACCTTCGTCGTGTTCAGTATTGATGGTTGGTCCAAGATTCGTTGGCTCGCCCCATTTGCTTCCTTCTTTCTTAGACATCCAGATATCAGAACGGCCGTAACCTTTTTGTCCTTTGTAAGGAAGGTCTTGTCCGCGCTCACTCATAAAATAAAGTGTGTTGCCATCTGGAGAAAGTACACCACCATCTTCGAAGTAAGAAGTGTTGATGCCCTTGCCCATATTTTTTGGCGTGCCCCATTTTCCGGAACCTGATTTTTTCGAAACGTAAATTTCTCCGCCACCACCAGCTTCTACACTGTTTACATACATGAAAAGCTGTTTGCCGTCAGGCGCAATGCTGCATGCCGCATCATGTCCTTCTGAATTAACAGAACCTTTCGCAAGATCTGCAGAGCCCCATGTCATATTCACAGAGTCCCATGGACACTCGTACACATCTTCAAAATATTTTTGGTCGCCTTCGTTGTCAACGCGATCAGATCTTCCTTCCGGACGACGTGATGTAAAGATCATCGTTTTACCATCCGCAGTAATCGAAGGACGCTTGTCATCGTAAGGACTATTTACAGCTGCACCGCAATTGGTGAGCTTAACAGGTTTCGGATTTGCCATCATGGTTTTCGCCGTCTGGCACTGGTTCATGTAGTAGTCAATCTCTTTCGACTTCGCAGCATTCGCCATGTTGAGCGATTTCGCAGCAGTGTATTCTGTCATCGCTTCATCAATCTTGCCTTTTCGCTGGTAGCAGCGACCAAGCATGAAGTTGATATCAGGATGTGCAGATGCGTTGAGTGATTTTGCTTTTTCAAAAGCATCCTGCGCTTTCTCGTATTCTTCGAGATAGAATTGACATTCGCCTACGTGAAATGCAATTGCTGCATCGTTCGGATTTGTATTCTGAACCTCTTTGTAAAGATTGAGGGCCTTGAGATAATCGCCGGCATTGAACGCTTGTGCAGCATTGAACAATTTGAGTTCATCAGCGCCTTTGTCAACTACATTCTGCGCGAGCGCGGGGGCGGTTGCAAATAAAATTAATACGGCGAGCAGGGAGTAAATTCGTGTCATAGGGTTCGATTCTAACGAATAACAAATATAATGTAACGGGCTGAAAAACTATGTGTTCTGGCTCATTTTCAGCAGGAATAAATCAATTGCTTTCTCTTTCTCATGATCGAGACGGTAATTGATCGACTGCGTGAGGTAGCGTTCAATGTCTATGCCGGGATAGTGGGCAGCATTGATTTTCACCACATCTGCGACATTGGCCAATCCATGTCGTAAGGCGGTAGAAAATTGTTCTTCAAACTCTGGTGAAACTTTGACCCTCGAGGCCCATACGGCGAACACGAATGGAAGATGCGTAAGTTGTTGCCAGCATTCTGCAAGGTCGTACTCGTATTTATGCTTTCCGTTCAATGAAAAGGTGCGATCGCCGATTACAACTGCTGCAGTTGTTCCGGAAACTTTTGATTCGAATCCGGGTTCAGCAGGAATCCAAACGGGAGAAATTTTCCACAATTCACGGGCAAGTATTTTCACAAGATTCACAGAAGTGCGTGACTGATAATCCAGCAACACATTTTGGATTTCTTCAAGCGGAACATCCGAATAAAGTTTCACCGAATCAACTTTTCCGGTTGCGCTGATACAATACGGACTCACCATTTTGTATTCGGGAACGGACAAAAGTGCAGCTATAGGAATAAGACCAAGATCGGCTTCACCGGCAATCAGTTTTCTCGCGCACTCTGACGGCATGTCCAAAGAAATATTCCAATCCGGATTCGGATTTTTTTCCAGTCCGTATATGAACGGTTTGGAATTGAGATACGATACGACTGATATTCTCATTGCTGAATCATTCCTTGTGCCGCGATGTTCTGTTGCTCGGCTTCTTCTTTTTTCACTTCAAGAACTGCGAGTGTTGCTGCCACCACTGAGAGAATCGGAGCAATAACTACACCAAGGAACGGAATGAGAAGAATCATCGAGAAAATAAATCCATTACCAATTGCGATGCCTTTGTGTTTACGCGTAAAACGTGCACCGTCGCTGATTCTCATGCGCATGCGTTCGTAGCTGTAATCCATCATTGCGAAGCCCATGAAGTACCATGCGATCAGGTAGAGAAACGGAATCGTAATCCACCCGATAACCGGAATCCACCCTATGATCATGCACGAAACTATGACGAGTGTTTCAAGCGCCAGGTTGCGAAGCGTGACGAGTATTCCGCGCATCATGTCATGCAGAAACTGCGGAAAGTTGAACGGATATTTTTTGCCGGAAACTATTTCATCGATGCGCTCAGAAAGCAGTGCAAGAATCGGCGAACAGATGATGAGGACGATGTACTTTATGTACGACGATAAGATGATCAGGAACACGATCTTGAGAATGACCCCGACAAGAAGAGATCCTATTGTGCTCATGACTCCTACCCAGTCGTCGCCTGTACTTGCGCCAGGTTCAAGTCCGAAGTAATTCAGCGCCCAGTCAACGAGCCAGTCTGCAAGCTGCATCGTTCCCCAAAATCCTGCTGCAAAAAGTGCCGCGAGAATCAATACGGGATAAATGAAGAAATGCCAGAGATTATTTTTCCCGATAAACTCAAACGCTTTAACGTGTGTGCTGACACCTTTACCGAAATCTGACCAAAATCCCATAACCGATGTGCCGATATGCCGATATGCCAATATGCCGATTGCATATGGACTCAGGCGATCACGTCAAAGGTACTTTTCGTTGGAAATTCATACGGTTTTGCAGACGAGAATTACACTTCGTCTAACATCATTTATGATGCATGTCGTAATTACCTGATTACTAGCAGAATGTCCGAATCCGATTTTTGCCCTTTTTCCATCGGAAATCGGCATATTGGCATATCGGCACATTGTTTTTCTTATCTTTGCCGTCCCGATAAAAAGGGGTAACAAATCATAAATCATAACTAACAAATCACAATTGATCATGTATCACTACGAAACCGTCTTCATTTTGACTCCCGTTTTGTCTGAAGAACAGGCAAAGGAGGCGGTAGGCAAGTTCCGCAAGCTCGTGAAAGAGTTTGGCGGCACTTTAGTTCATGAGGAATCCTGGGGCCTAAGAAAGCTGGCTTACCAGATCCAAAAGAAGTCTACCGGCCATTACACACTTTTCGAATTCACTTCTAAGAACGGAAACCCTGTTTCTGAACTTGAAGTAGCGTTCAAGCGTGACGAACGCGTTATGCGTTTCCTGACAGTTGCACTCGACAAAAACGGTGCAGCATACGCAGAGAAACGTCGCGCGAAGCACAAAGCAGCTAAGAAAGACGCAGCTGCTAAAACTGAAAACGCACCACAATCCTAAAACCGAAAAGACATGGCAGAAAATAGCTCTGAAATCCGCTACCTGAACCCACCTTCGGTTGAGGTAAAAAAGAAAAAGTATTGCCGCTTCAAAAAAGCAGGCATCAAGTACATTGACTACAAAGACCCTGACTTCCTTTTGAAGTTTGTGAACGAGCAAGGAAAGCTCCTTCCACGTCGTCTTACTGGTACATCAGTAAAATTCCAGCGTAAAGTGGGAACTGCGGTTAAACGTGCCCGTCACATTGCTTTGATGCCATACGTGGCTGATCAGCTTAAATAATCGGAGGACACAGACATGGAAGTAATTCTTAAACAAGACGTAAGAAACCTCGGATATACCAATGATATCGTGAAGGTTCGCCCTGGATTCGGTCGTAACTACCTTATTCCACGTGGTATCGCAATTCTTGCAGATGCAACATCAAAGAAAATTCACGCTGAGAACGTAAAGCAGCGCGCACACAAAGAAGCTAAGGTGAAAGCTGAAGCTGAAAAAGGCGCGAACAAGCTGAAGGATCTTATCGTGAAAGTTCCTACGCGTGTTGGCGACAACGGAAAGATCTTCGGATCTATCACTTCAGTTCAGCTTGCTGATTCACTCCGCAACCTTGGATTTGATGTTGATCGTCGTAACATCACAATCGATGCTGCAGACACTGTAAAAACTACAGGTACATACACTGCGAAAGTCCGCCTGCACAAAGAAGTGCTTGCTTCTTTCTCGTTCGAGATCGTAGCTGAGTAATTTAGTTTTAAAGTGTCGGGATAACGATCCCTACACCACAAATAAAATCCCGTTCTGCTTCAGGACGGGATTTTTTGTGGTGTAGGGATCGTTATCCCGACACGATATAGGGAACGCATTCCGACGCAGTATCTGTTAAACGCTAATAAGTTATTGTTCCTGTTTGCGGATCACGATCGTACTCGTACGAAATTTCCCTGCGCGGTTCATCATCAAATAGTCCACCGCGGATTACGTTATAAGATATCTGGTGCAATTCCGGATAACCTCCTGCAGTGTTCTGTACGGTGCTGTATGTATGATTGAGTACAACATCTGCACTGTCGATTATATATTTGAATTCATCAGGTGCTGTTGCTTTGAACAACCGCTCATGATCTTTCACGAAGTCAATCGCAGGAATAAAATCTCTTGCTTGTGTAACATCAGTGACCGACTCCGGTATTTTGTATCCCAGATCATACACCGTTTGCAAGTCATTGGCATCATAGTCGCTGCTGGCCATAACTTCAGCGTTCGCTACATCGTACATTTCAAGTAGCATGTTGCGGTAACTTTCGAAGAGGTCGTATTGCGTGTTTCCTGTGACTTTAGGAAACAACGCAGCAAAGTCGGCTGCGCTAACGAGATACTGATTCTGGTCGTCAAAACTTGATTCAGCCAGCTCCTTGATGTACTCCGGATCGCGTTCATCAAAAATGAACGCTGCGTTTGTAATATATGCATCAGCAAAATAAGTGCTGCCGCCTATTGCGATGCTGTCCATATAGTCATTGCCCATCTCGTCGTTCCACGAAGTGAAATACACAAATTCCGATCGCGATGGATTGAAGATGATCAGCGAGTTGACATAGGAATATGTGGAGCGTTCATAGTCCCACATTTCTACGTCGCTTCTTACTAACGTGGTGTCCGCAATTACATCGCCATTTTCATTGGTCATCACCCAGTGAAAATTCACCTGGTCTTGACGGAATGTATAATCAAGTTCATTACTCGCGGTATGAGGCGAAACTAGAATGGTGTCCCAATCGTCGAGGATAATATAGTATGTATTGTCGGTTGGATTTTCATACGCAAGCACGAAGGAGGAACTCGTTAGTGCCCCGCCGCCGTTCTTGCTGCTGACTGCAAATGCGATAAATCCACCAATCAGAACAACGACACCAATGATGATGGACGTAACAATTACAGTTGTATTATTCTTCTTCGGTGCATCTGCAATTTGAGTAGCATATCCTCCCGGAATTGATGTACTTCTCTTCGGATTCCCCGGAGTTTGCTGGTAATTTCCCTGCGTGTAATCCGGCTGTGTATAATTAGGCTGCTGATAATTCGGTTTTGTATAATCAGGTGGTGTATACGTTTGCTGTGTGTAATCCGGCGGAGTGTTCGGCTGTTGGGTGTAGTTCGGCTGCTGATGCGTGCCTGGATTCTGCCACGGTGGTTGCTGTGTATTCTGAGGAGGATTTCCATACGGATTTTGCCCCGGATTCTGTTGACCATACTGCCCAGGATATTGCGGAGGTGGAGTATATGGTGGCTTATACGTTTGTGACTCATTGCTCTTGCTCGAAGCCCGTATGATCAGACGTATGATTGCTATGATCGCGAAGGCGATAAGGCCGATCGGAATAATATAAAGTACAACTAGTGGTGTCATGCGATGAATGAATGTTTATTTATTCCGGGAATCAGCAAAGCCAATATGCTAACTTAAGATTTATTCGTAACGCAGCGCTTCGATCGGGTCAAGTTTTGAGGCTTTTATCGCGGGATAAATTCCGGAAATGAGTCCAACCACAAAACAGATAGCGAGTCCAAGCCCTATCCACGTCCAGGGCATTACGAATTCTCCACCCATCGCGTAGGAAATTAAACCGGCAATCACCAGTGCAAAGAGAATTCCGAAAAGTCCACCCAGCTGACAGATTACAATGGCTTCAGTGATAAACTGATTGCGGATTGCAGCACGCGTAGCACCCAATGCTTTTCGGATTCCGATTTCTTTCGTGCGTTCAGTAACTGAAACCAGCATAATATTCATCAATCCGATCGCTGCACCTAACAGAGTGATTATTCCGATCAATGTTGCACCAAGCGTAACGTAACTTAAGTTTTCGATAAGAGAGGTTGCAACACTATCGCTCTTGGTGATTTCAAAATTGTCTTCATCCTGCGGTTCCAGCTTGCGGATAGTGCGGAAGATACCGGTTGCATCACCAATCGTCGGTTCCATCATCGACTGGCCAACGGTTAATACGTTAATCGTGTAGTTCATGTCGGGACGGGAGAAATAGATCCGGACATTTTCTATTGGCAGCAGTCCGATTTTATCTCCACTCATTCCCATTGTATTTCCTTTTGCAGCCAGCACACCGATTACCACATATTTCCCTGCACCAACACTGATTTCCTTTCCTTCGGGATCTTCTTTCTTGAACAGTTCACTCACAAGATCGTGTCCAAGAATTATCACGTGATCACCATCTTTCACTTCCTGCTGCGTGAAATTTCGTCCGCGCTCAAGCGTATAGCCCGATACGTCGAGATAATTTTCATCGGTGCCAAAAATCTGAATGTTCGGATTTGTCTTAGCCGATTTGTACTTCATCGTTGCCGCAAACGAAGCAATGGTCGACACCGAAACCGTTCCCGGAAAATCGAATTCATCTGCGAAAGCAATCGCTTCATCGTACGTGATAGCCTTATGTCTGCGTGGTTGTTTCCCTCCACGACCAATCCGGACAACAGTTTCTTTATTGCGGATGGTGAATGTATTGGCTCCCATGCTGCTGAAATTGCTGTTCAGCGAACCTTTGATTACGTCGATTGACGCAAGTATACCTACGAGTGCAGTAATACCAAGCGCAATAATGAGGATGGTTAGAATAGCCCGAAGAAGCTGACCCCTGATAGAGGACAAAGCAACCCTGATATTCTCGAGCGAGCGGGAATTCACTCCGTAAAGTTAGGAAATAGGCGATAGGAAATAGGCGATAGTCCAAGGTATAGAGCCCTTGGGCGACAATATTCCGTAATAAATATTTTCTGCGCTTATTTCTATCGCCTATTCACTATTAACTACCGCCTATTTGTTAAATTTGTATTCCGCAATGAGCACTCACACTCACACTATATCTTCTTAAAATGGTTTTCGATCTTGAAATGATTAAGCGCGTCTATGGCGCACTCCCTGCAAAAGTTGAAGCTGCACGCAAGTTGACAGGCCGTCCGCTTACCCTCACAGAAAAAATTCTTTACACTCACCTCGTTGAGGCGCTGCCGGGCAAACCGTTTGAGCGTGGTAAAGATTACGTTGACTTCAATCCCGATCGTGTAGCGATGCAGGATGCAACTGCGCAGATGGCGTTGTTGCAGTTTATGCAGGCGGGACGCAAGAAAGTTGCGGTTCCATCTACAGCGCATTGCGATCACCTGATCACTGCGAAAGATGGTGCATCAAACGATCTTGCAATTGCGAACAAGGAAAGCAAAGAAGTATTCGATTTTCTCGCTTCGGTATCAAACAAATACGGAATCGGATTCTGGAAACCGGGTGCCGGAATTATTCACCAGGTTGTACTGGAGAATTACGCGTTCCCCGGCGGAATGATGATCGGTACTGATTCGCATACTGTAAATGCAGGCGGACTCGGAATGGTTGCAATTGGTGTGGGTGGTGCAGATGCATGCGATGTAATGGCGGGACTTCCGTGGGAGTTGAAATTCCCGAAACTCATTGGCGTAAAACTCACCGGAAAACTCAGTGGATGGACAGCACCGAAAGATGTGATCCTGAAAGTTGCCGGCATTCTCACCGTGAAAGGTGGAACAGGTGCAATCGTAGAATATTTTGGTGAAGGTGCAATTGCACTCAGCTGTACAGGAAAAGGAACAATCTGCAACATGGGTGCAGAAATCGGCGCGACTACTTCAACCTTCGGTTATGACGAATCGATGGAACGTTATCTCCGCGCAACCGGACGTAATGAAGTTGCTGATCTCGCGAATGGAGTGAAAGCACATCTTACCGCAGATCCTGAAGTGTATGCAGATCCGAATAAATATTTCGATCAGGTAATTGAAATCAATCTTTCTGAACTGGAGCCGCACCTGAATGGTCCGTTCACTCCGGATCTGGCGACACCAGTTAGTAAGATGAAAGAAGTTGCTGCTGCGAACGGATGGCCAACGAAAATTGAAGTAGGTCTGATCGGTTCCTGTACGAACTCTTCTTATGAAGATATTTCCCGCGCCGTTTCAATCGCGAAACAGGTTTCTGCAAAAGGACTGAAAGCGAAAGCAGAATACTGCATCAATCCGGGATCGGAAACGATCCGCTTCACAATTGCCCGTGATGGATTCCTGAAAATATTTGACGAGATCGGCGCAAAAGTTTTCACAAACGCATGCGGACCTTGCATCGGAATGTGGGACCGCGTAGGAGCAGAGAAACAGGAGAAGAACACAATTGTGCACTCCTTCAACCGCAACTTCGCGAAACGTGCCGACGGAAATCCAAACACATTTGCGTTTGTTGCTTCACCTGAACTGGTAACAGCACTTGCAATTGCCGGTGATCTTACATTCAATCCGATCACCGATTTCCTTACGAATGAAAAAGGTGAGAAAGTGAAACTCGAAGAACCGGTTGGCGATGAATTGCCGACACGCGGATTCGCAGTAGAAGATGCAGGTTACCAGGCGCCGGCAGAAGACGGAAGCAATGTTCAGATTCTTGTTTCTCCAACATCTGATCGTTTGCAGCTGCTCGATCCATTCTCAGCTTGGGAAGGATATGATCTCAAAGGATTGAAGTTGCTCATCAAAGCAAAAGGAAAATGTACTACGGATCACATCTCCATGGCAGGTCCGTGGTTG
>CAYUTR010000199.1:0-9394 GCA_964447465.1 uncultured Chryseobacterium sp. | reverse complement strand
CTTTTTCTGTGAACGTTACGAATGCTTCATTGCGGAACAAACACACACCGGCAGCAGTTCCTACCCAGATGTTTCCTTCGTAATCTTCACAGATCGATAAGATTGTATTTGAAGGCAAGCCGTGCTTCTCTGTGAATAACATCTGTCCGGCTGCGTTGTATTTCAGCAATCCTTTTTTTCCCGCGATCCAGTAATTTCCTTTACGATCTTCGATGATGGAAGAAATTAATCCGCCTTCAACATCCGGAAGATTGAGATGAGAAAAAGAATAGTCGGATGTTACGCGATCTATTCCGTTTTTGAGTGAACCAAACCAGGTTGTTCCTTTCGAATCGGTAAGCGTGCAGTAATACGAAGGCGAAGTCAATCCATCCGATGCTCCGTAATTCACAAAATTGGTTCCGTCATAACGGTAAACTCCTTTTCCTTTTGTTCCGAACCAGAGATTTCCGCCTTTACCTTTTCCTCCTTTGAGAAACTGATCGGTGAGCAAACCGGTTTTTGTTCCGAACGAGGTGAAGGTTTTTCCGTCGAACTTATTCAGTCCGCCATTGAACGTGCTGATCCAGATTACTCCCTGATCATCGCACACAATACTGTACACGATGTTGTCGCTGAGTCCGGAGAGATTGTTGTACGCCGTAAATTCTTGTCCGTCGAATTTGGCGATTCCGGATCCATATGTTCCGATCCAGATATTTCCATTGAGATCTTCAGTAACACAGGTAATATCATTGCCTGGAAGTCCGTCTTTATCAGAGTAATTGACAAACGTTTGTCCGTCGAATCGGCTGAGTCCGCCCTGTGTGCCGAACCACAGGTAACCTTTGGTGTCCATGTAAATTGCCTTCACAATGGAATTCACCAATCCGTCGCGAGTCCCGTAAACTTTAAGATTGTACTGTTGGGAATAGCCCGAAAATCCTGCAAAAAAAAGCAATGAAAGCAGGATGAGGCGACGGACTGTCATGAAGGGCTGGTTTTACGCGGAAACAAAGATAAAAATATAGCAATCCGTAGGCCGACACTATTGTGGATAACGTCTGAAAATCCTTCGATGAAGTGCTTTCTTTTGTCGGTAAACGGGTGGCAAAAACAGCGCAAAGTTGTAACTTTCCACTTCTAAAAATTTCTCATTTCCGTCCGATAAACCCGGCCACACATGACACAACTCCGTACTCTACTCGCGCTGTTTATTTTTCTATTCGCAACCAATGAAGTTTCCGCACAGCTTACTGCAGCGTCGAACTTTGTGTTCTCGAATATTCAGACAACTCAGTTTACTGTTAGCTGGACCAATGGTTCTGGAACCGGGCGTATGGTTACAATCCGTGCGTCCCCTAATAGTGTAGTAGTACCAATTGACTACGTCAATTACACTCCTGCGAGTACAACGTTTGGTAGTGGCGATTATCTGGGAAGCGGAAATTATTTGTTGTATAAAGGCACAGGAAGCGCACTCACTGTTTACGGATTGACTGCAGGAACCTATTACACAGTTGCGGTTTGGGAATACACAGGTACTTCCACCTCTCCGAATTTTACAACCTCGCCTTACGGCAGCGCAGGGCATTACGCTTTAGTGGCACAACCAACTGTTCAGGCATCCGGATTAGCAGTTACCGGAATTACATCAAGCGGTGCAACCGTAAGTTGGTTAGGAGGAAGCGGTACTCGCGATCTATTTACACTTAAATCAGGAACGAGTAACACAAACTTGCCTACTGATGGAAATGAATATTCTTCCTCGTCGGTTTATGGTTCTGGTGATTTCCTGGGTGCGCTCCCCTGGTCCTATTGCATGTACGACGGAACATCCAGCAGTTTTACGGTAAGTAACCTATCGCCAGCGAGTAACTATACTGGTTCGGTTTTCAATTTTGAAGGAACGTCGGGGCAGAACAATTACCTGACGACTTCCGCGCCAACAATAGGTTTCACTACGCTTGCGAGTCAGCCAACGTATGCAGTTTCAAATGTGGAAGTACGCGATGCAGAAGACGATGCATTTACGATCAGCTGGGCGGATCCAACAACAGGAGGCGGTAGTTATCATCTTGTTCTCATGAATAGTAATTCCGCGTATGACCTTCCGGTCGATGCGGTTATATATTCCGGCAGCACGAACTACGGTTCAGGTAGCCTCATCGGAAGCAGTTATGTTGTGTACGCTGGTACTGCGAATGGTATTCGTGTGAACAACCTCAGCATGGAAACGGATTATACCATCCGAATCTTTGAATATAACGGTGGTACCGGCACATACAATCCAACGACAAATTATCTCACCTCGAGCCACGGATATGCTGTGCGTACTACAAATACTACCCACCCGGCGCTTGGGTCTTCGGGAATGAATTTCACCAGCGTAACACCAACCAGTTTAACAGTGAACTGGGCTAGCGGTGGTGGACAGCAGAGAGTTGTTACATGTAAACCTTACAGGCGTCCAACCGGGCTGGCCTTTGATGGCACTAATGACTATGTAGTGGTTCCTTACAATTCCGAACTTCGACCAACAGCTTCTGTAACACTGGAGGCATGGGTTTATCGCTCGAGTTGGTCGTCGTCAACAGGTACACAATACATAGCGGGGAATGGTGAGAGTGGAGGATACTGCATGTTTCAATCTGGAACTTACATGTATTTCTATGTTTACCGGAATGGCTCGTGGGGAACCGTGAGCAGTTATGTTACTCACCTCACACCGGGCTGGCACCACTTTGCCGTCAATTACGATGGCAGGTATACCAGAGGGATGATAGATGGCGCAACATATGGAATAAACGATGCGGGCGGATCCTACCCAATTCAATATACTTATTCAAATGCATTTATTATTGGTGCGGATGTTGGTACCGGTTCAACTCCTACAGCGGGTAGCTACTTCAGCGGACTGATTGATGAGGTGCGCGTTTGGACCAATCAAACCTATTGGAATGTGGAGTACAATCGCTGGAAAGGTATGTACGGCAATGAAAGCGGCCTGTTAGGTTACTGGAGACTTGATGAGGGAATGACTTCTACGACAACTGCATCGAATTCCTCGCTTACGCTTACGAACCTGAATGGAACACTTACCAGCATGACCAGTACTGCTGCAACTGCTTACACCGCAAGTAGCGGATGGGTGTATTCCAACTCGCCGGTGAATCAGCCGTATGACTTTAACAGCTACAGTGCAAGCTCAACTTTCGGAAATGGCACTCTGATCGGAAACAACACCATGGTTGTTGCGAACACAACCGGAAATTCCGTAAACATCACCGGATTGTCTCCCGGAACCTATTACACGATGACGGTAACCGAATACGACTATTCCTCTTCGTCATACTTCAATTATGATACGCCACGTATGTTGGTGGGTGAAGTAACTACATCCGCATCTCCAGTGCCTGTGATTACGACAATGACCCCGACTTCCGGACAGGTTGGAACACTTGTTACACTTACCGGAACGGGATTCAGCACTACACTGAACGACAATCAGGTTTATTTCGGACCAACGAAAGGCAACGTTTCATCAGCAACTGCAACGCAATTGCAGGTGGTAGTTCCATATGGTGCGAACAATACACCGGTATCGGTTCAGGTTAATGGTCTAACCGGCACATACTCGCGCGAATTTAATATCACGTCTTCCTGTTCGAATGTGATCAATACAAGTTCATTTACAAACAGCACACAAGTTACCAGCGGGCCTTCTTACGGTACAGCGTTGAAGGATCTTACTCAGGATGGCAAAACCGAAATTTTAGTTGCAAGTTATTCGACTTCCTATGTGAATACTTACTTAGGTCAGTCGATCAATGGTACAAACCCGCCAACATTCTCAGCAAGTAGTTTCTATGATGCGAATGGTCCTTATTATCTGGATTGCGGTGATATCGATGGTGATGGAAAAGCAGACCTCGTTACTACAAGTATCGGCAACAGCAGCATTTCTGTGTACAAAGGATATTCGTCAACATTTATGAGTACGGGACACCTGGATATTTTGTTGAATGCGCCTCCCGGACAGATAGATCTTGCCGACTTTGACGGTGACGGAAAACTGGATATTGTTGTAGCGTACAGCGGAAGTCCTACACTGATCACCGTTATCCGTAACACAAGTACAATTTATAATATCTCGTTCGGACCTAAGCAGGACATCGTTACCGCAGCAGCGCCGTATTCAATGGCAGCTCGTGACCTGGATCTCGATGGTAAAGCCGATATCGTGTATGCCAATCTTGTCACAACCGGATTTGTTACAATGCGTAACACCAGTACTGCAGGTAACATCAGTTTTGCCGCCGGAACAACTGTTAGCACAGTAGGAAACTGCTGTGCTGTTGCGCTCGGAGATTTTAATAATGATGGAAAGCCTGATGTTGCAGCAAGCTGCAGCAATTCAACTGTACGAATTTATTCGAATAACTCTACGGTGGGAGCGATCAGTTATTCATACAACAATGCACTGACTGTTCTCAACGGAAATCCATACGGAATTACAGCAAACGATTTTGATGGTGACGGCCGACATGACATTGCTGTTGGATATTCGACAGCGAATACGATTTCGATTTTCGAAGCAACCAACAACTTTACGTTCGGAACGCGGGTCGATATTGCTACTGCTGGTTCTGCAGGGTTTTACCTCAACTCTGGAGATTTCAATCAGGATGGTAAGCCGGATATTGTTTCTTCAACAACCGGAAGCACAATCAATATTCTTACCAATGATATTGATCCGCTCGCGGGTGAACCTACAACTCCTGCTACCAATCTTACGGTTACCGGACAGACGCAAACTTCAATGACGCTGAACTTCACGGCAGGAAACGGGTTCAATCGTATTGTTGTAGCGAAACAGGGAAGTGCAATTACCAACACACCGTTCGACGGCGCCGGTTATGCAGCCAACACGATTTTCGGAAGCGGCGCTAACCTGGGAAGCGGCACGTATTGCGTGTATAACAGTACCGGAAACTCAGTAACTGTTACAGGCCTTACTTCAAACACCAATTATTATTTCGCGGTGTATGAATACAACTCCAATGGTTCTGCATGTACAAATAACTATCTGCTTACTTCCGGAACAACGAGTGCGAGTACGCTGAATACACCGCCTACGCTGAATGCAATTGGCAACCCATCTGCGATCTGTCAGAGCTCCGGTTTGCAGACGGTGAATCTCAGTGGAATCGGAACTGGTTCTGCCGGAGAAACACAAACACTTTCCGTTACCGCTGTTTCGAATAACACAGCCTTGATACCGAATCCTACTGTGTCATACATCAGCCCAAGTGCAATCGGTTCTTTGTCCTACACACCGGTTGCCGGTCAGTATGGAACTGCTGTAATTACGGTGACCGTGAACGATGGTGCGTCTAATAATAACACGACCCAGCAAACATTTACAGTAACTGTTTCTCAACAGCCAACTATTTCTAATGCAGGTCCCGATCAAACGATCTGTGTTGGTACAGCAACGCTTGCGGCAAATGCCCCTACTGTGGGAACAGGTACGTGGTCGGTATTCAATACCACTAACCCTTCCATCACAGTAGCGAACCTTGGTAACGTGAATACCCCAAACACTACACTGAACGGATTGGGTGCCGGTGACGTTGTAACGCTTCGATGGACAATCACGAGTGGATCGTGTACACCGAGTTTTAATGATGTGGTAATTACGCGTGGAACTTGTCCGTTAACAGCTGGATTCACCTGGTCGCCATCAACGATCTGCGCGACTCCTTCACAGATTAATAATATCTCCTTTACGGATCAGTCGTTCGCACCAAGCTCAACGATCATGACGTGGAACTGGACTTTCGCCGGACCAATTACTCCTAATCCATCATCATCCACACAGCAGCATCCGGCGAATATTCAGTTTACAGGGCCAGGGTCGTTCACA
Organism: uncultured Chryseobacterium sp.; assembly: GCA_964447465.1. GTDB lineage: Bacteria > Bacteroidota > Bacteroidia > Palsa-965 > Palsa-965. Next base: position 3,486 of record CAYUTR010000199.1, on the reverse strand, counting down.
GTTACGCTGACAATTACTGACAACGCCAGTGGCAACAGTCAGGTAACCCATACGATTACGATTAGCCCTTATCCTTCTGCTGCGGGTGTAATTTCAGGAAGTACAACAGTTTGTCAGGGTGCTACACTTGTTCCGTTCTCGGTTGGTGCTATTGCCAACGCAACCACGTACAACTGGACATTGCCGTTTGGCGCAACAATTGCCAGCGGATCGGGAACGAATAGCATTCTCGTCGACTTCAGTAACTCAGCAGCCTCAGGTGCCATTCAGGTGCAGGGACAGAATTCATGTGGTGTAGGCGCATCGTCTGCTCCATTTAACGTAACTGTACTTCCGCTTCCGGGAGCAACTTCAAGTATCAACGGGCCGCTCAGTGTTTGTCAAGGACAGACTGGTGTGGTGTTCAGTACACCCGGTATTGCAAATGCAACTTCTTACAGCTGGACATTACCCCCGGGCGCAACAATTACCTCGAGTCCAACCGCTTCAACCATCACCGTTGATTTCTCTGCTGTGGCATCGGGTGGAATGGTCAATGTTATCGGGGTGAACTCCTGCGGTAACGGATCATCGTCAGTAGGAATTACAATCTCGATGAATCCACTTCCGGATCCTGCTGGTGTTATTTCCGGTAGCACTGCGGTGTGTGAAGGAACAACAGGAGTTATTTATTCTATAGCTTCAGTCCTGAACGCAACAACTTATAACTGGACGCTTCCTCCGGGAGTCGTAATTACCAGTGGAGCAGGAACGAATTCTATCACTACAGATTTTACCAACGCAACCGGTTCCGGAAACGTAACTGTTGCAGGTGTGAACTCTTGCGGAACAGGAACTTCTTCTAACATTGCAGTAACTGTTGGCTTGTTACCTGATTCTTCAACGGCGATCACAGGTCCGACAACAGTTTGCGCAGGTAGTACAGGAGTGCAATACAGCATCAGCGCTGTTGTTGGTGCAGCATCGTACAACTGGACATTGCCCGCCGGAGCAACTATCGTGATAGACAACGGAAACTCCATCACGGTAAACTTCAGTTCTACTGCGCAGTCAGGGCCAATCAGCGTGTACGGCACGAACGTATGCGGTAACGGTGCAGCTGGTCCGGGAATTACTGTAACGGTGAATCCTTTACCTGATACAACTACAACGATGTCTGGTCCGGCAACAGTTTGTCAGGGCGACTCAGGAGTTGTGTTCTCGATTTCATCGGCTGCAAACTCTACGAATTACGGATGGACACTTCCTGCAGGTGCAGTGATCACGTCGGGTGACAGCACTACTGCAATTACAGTTTCATTCACAGGCAGCGCAGTGAGCGGACCGATTTATGTGAACGGTCACAACGGTTGCGGATTCGGTGTTGGAAGCGACACAATTCAGTTAACGGTGAATCCACTTCCGGACGCAGCAACTGCAATTTCCGGTTCAACAACTATTCCGATCTGTCCTGCTGCAACAGGAATTGTGTTCAGTGTAGGCGCAGTAAACAATGCAACAGGCTACACATGGACGCTCCCTGCCGGTGCTACAATTGTTGCAGGAAGCGGAACGAACTCAATTACGGTTGACTTCACTGCTGCAGCAGCTTCGGGTGCTGTAATGGTTGCAGGAACCAATGGTTGCGGATCTGGAGATTCATCTTTCCTCAACTTCGCTGTTGAAAGCGTAACACCGGTTGACATCTGTATGGTAACGGTAAATGGTCCTTCGTCATACAACCATGTAATGTGGGATAAACCAACTGTAACTGATATCGATTCGTTCCGTGTTTACCGTGAGATTACATCTAACAACTATGTTGTTGTTGGAACAGTAGATTACGATTCGCTTTCCCTGTTCGTAGACAGCATCTATGTTCCGATCGCAAATCCGAACTCCACTTTCCAGCGATACAAAATCGCAGCGATTGACACCTGCGGAAATGAAAGCGTACTCAGTACACATCACCGCACACTGTTCATGCAGGCGAGCGTTGGTACATCGGGTGAAGCGAACTTAAGCTGGAGTCTTTATGAAGGTCAGAGCGTAGATTACTACCGCATCATTCGCGACTCTACTTTGTCCGGAAACTGGGAAGTGATTGATTCTGTTCCCGGAACAAACTGGGTTTACACAGATTGGTCACCACCAACAACAGTTACGCAATGCCGTTACCGTATACAAACAGTATGGCAGGCAAGCTGTAATCCTACACGTACCATCATTACGTCGGAGTCAAACCTTGAAGATCTCATCGTAAACGGAATTCACGACAACAATGCAACATTCCCTGTACAGTTGTTCCCGAATCCTACGAGCAGCACAATCACTGTTGTAACTCCAGCGTCATCAGATGGTGTTACCTACGAAGTGATGGATGCAGCCGGCAGAGTAGTGATGACGAAGATGGCAAACAGCAGTGCGAATGGTCAACAGGTAACTGTACTTGATCTTTCCGGACTTGCAGATGGTGCGTACACGATTGTGATTACCGCAGGCGATGTGCAGCAGCATGAGAAAGTGATTTTGCAGAAGTAGGCAGGAAAAAAGTAGGCAGTAGGCAGTCAGCGAAAGTTGGCTGCCTATTGTATTTTAAGTCAGCCGGTCTTTTCTTCTGTCGAATACGAACTTTTCGCAATTGTTGAATGTTGCGAATGAACCTAACGCTTCGAGGAACGATTCATTAAAGCTGTTGTCTATCCTTCCGGAAGCGAGATGCATTTTCTTCACATGAAACTTCTTTGTCGCCCGATCAGCTTTGGGATCGAACATTCCAACGAAAGTTCCGTTGTGTAAAACCGGCAGACAGAAATATCCGAATTTTCGTTTGTGTTCCGGGAGATAACATTCGAGGTTGTATTCCCATCCGAATATTTTCGATAGACGTTCGCGACGGATCACGAGATTGTCGAACGGATTCAGAATGAAAGTTCCCTTGTGTGAAGAAGATTTGTGCTTCAGCGATTGCGGAGTTACATACCACGGTTCTTTCAATCCATCAACCTGCACTTCGAGGATGTCACCGTTTTTTACAAGATGTTTCACGGCTTTAACTACAGATGTCTGCATGCCGCGACGTAAATGCGTAAAGTCTTTCAACGATGCAATTCCCAATGCGCGCAGGTTAAACTGCACAAGGTATTCTGCGTATTCATCATTCGTTGGTAGCGTGTGATCAACTGAAGCAGGAACAACGCGTTCCGTGAGATCGTACACTTTCTGAAATCCTTTTCGCGATTTCACCATCAACGATCCTTCCATGAACAATTGCTCGAGCGCAATCTTTGCAGGTTTCCAATCCCACCAGGATCCACGCTTGCGATCCGTTTCGAAATCTTTGGATTGCAAAGGACCTTCATCGCGGATGCGGTTGATTACATACATCATCAGTTTCTTATTCTGCTTAAACCAATGTGCGTGTCCGGCAAGATGATGTGCCTTCCGGGGAAGAGAAAAGCGAAAATCTTCCATGGGCAGGTACGAAGCCGCATGACTCCAGTATTC
>CAYUTR010000198.1:0-9438 GCA_964447465.1 uncultured Chryseobacterium sp. | reverse complement strand
CTTTCACATAATCCTGCTCAAGATTTTGTTTCTTATTACTCTGGCGGAGATTGGCTGGAGAAAATGTTTCGAAACCAACAAACAAACTTCTCAATCCTGCTTTCGCTGCTTTCTCTATCAGGTTTCCACGGAGAATGGAATCAATTGTTGCCGCTCCCTGGAATACACGATTCATTCCCACCATTCCTTCGAACAATCCGCTCGCGAATTTTGAATTTCCCAGGAGATGGTCATCAAGGAAGTACAAATGGCTTCCTGGTAGCCGATCTATTTCCGCAAGCGCATCGTCAACAATCTGTGTGTAAAATCCGCGACCTCCTTCGTAGAATGCATCCTTATAACAGAAATCGCAATGGTGCGGACAACCACGAGTAACAACTATTGAATTCGGAACGAGATACCTGTTGCGTTTGATCAGGTCGCGACGGATAGGCGGAATATTTTCCAGTGTTCTCGTTTTTGAGATGTACACTTTCTTCGGACATTTGTTTCTGAAGTCTTTCAGGAATTGCGGGAACGTTTCTTCTCCGGGACCCAGAAAAATTGTGTCGGCGTGCGGTTTTGCTTCTTCAGGCAGAGAAGTTACGTGCAAACCTCCCAACAACACGTAAGCACCGCGACTTCTGTAATGATCTGCAATTTTGTACGCGCGATAAGCATTGGTGATGTACACCTGTATGATGACCAGATCGGGATTGTCATCAATGTTCAGTTTCTCCACGTGTTGATCCTGAAGATCAATTTCATCATCAGGCGATAAATACGCTGCTAGTGTTGCAAGCCCCAGTGGAGGAAACAGAGAATATTTGATCGGTCGCCAGAAAGGACTCTCAGCTTCTGCCAGTGCGGGAAGAATCATTTTTACTTTCATGATCTTTCGGTTTGATGGTTCGATGTTTTTCTCATCCGCATCCAATAAACAAGCACGCCGCCCGCCATCATTATCTGTCCACACCAATACATCATCCAGTTAAACTGCGTTGGAATGTATCCACGTGCTTCGCTGAACAGTTTTTTATCAGAAGAGAGCGTCCACATTGATCTTCCTTCGCCGTGAAGCTTTACGTACTGAAAGTAGTCCCACATGAAAGAGGTAATAACCACGGCACAGCTTGAAATGAGGATGAGCTTTTCTACATAAGTAAACTTTCCGGAATTTCCTTTCGATTGTGCGTATAATGTAACGAAGGTCAACGCAATCATAGTGAGCGATACCAATACCGGACACAACACTGGTCCAACCCATGGAACAGGAATCAGAAAAAGAATATCCCATGTGAGAGGCGATTCGGGCCATCCAAGTAAGACATAAAGAAACACGTAGTAGAAAATATCCCAGATTGCGAAACAGTAAAGGAAAAACACGAAGCGTTGTTGTGCATTCTTTCCTGCCATGATTCCTGCACCCATAAGCATTATAATTGTTGCGAGCTCACGATAGAATTCTGTCCGTGCAATTGCAGGTGTTATTTCCACTAATGGAAAACCAAATCCATCGGGATAGTACAGCTCACGTAGATAAACCACAACGGACGTTTCAAGGAAACCCATTGCAATGCTGAAAAGTGTCAGCCAGAATAATGTGCGGATAACTTCGAGGTACCGCGACGGTGAAAGTGTTAGAGCGGTGTTCATGTTCAGTATTGGATTGAGAGGTTTGGATTCGCGTTTCTCAGATTCTTTTCAGTTTCCGCATCGATGTAGCTTACATACAACACGCGAAGCTGGGGCATCAGCATAAGTGGCGTGAATGATGTAAGGTGGGTGCCACGGAGATCAATCTCATGCAGATTTTTGCAATGTTGGATTCCGGCAATTGACTGCAGCTCTTCATTCCAACTCAGGTCCAATGTCTCAAGTCGTTCATACCTGGTAATCTCTCCGCCATCTGTAATATCATTACCGGAAAGATCAAGTCCTGTGATTCCTGAATAACATGGGAAATAATAAATCGTTTTCAGCTGACAGGGTCCTGAAGTTATCTTGGCGTTATCCGCAAGTCCACTCATACCCAAGATCTGCCTTTCGGGTCCAGTGAAAGAAAAGTTGATTGATGGCCAATCGCGATGTTGACGAATTGCACATTGACTACTCAGAAAACGGAACGTTTCCATGTGCAATACTGCGAATTCATTTTCGGTCAGTTTGTAACCTTGCTTTTTGAAACTGTGCTGATCCGGAAGAATATTCCACGATAACGTATTCAGATAATCCATATCGAGACGGCGATTCAACTGGCTGTTGTAATTGAATATCGCCTGATCCCAATTGATCAGAGTTGAGCATACGAATACTCCGAAGCAAGCCCATCCGAAATATTTTGCAATGGATGCATTCGATCTTTGTTTGATGATTTTCCAGAACACGAGGGCAAGTCCAATCAGCGACAACAACAGAAATATATCAACCCCTATTCGCTGGTAAGTCAAACCGAATACGAACACATAACTGTGATTGCGATAAATGGTTGTTGCAATCATGAACATGTTCTGGAGAATCCAAAGCAGTGAAAGAAGGCGCAGCTTGGAATAACTTTTCCCTTTTTCCTGATAATTGCGGAACCATCCCAGAATCAATGCTGTTGCAAATATGATGGAGAAGATCAAAGCATTAGTTCCCTGATGCACATATTCCGAGTAAGTAACATCATTCGGCAGAAATTGTTCTCCTCCCATGAGGAAAGCAATGTCCAGGCCGTTTACAATCAGCAACAGAACATTGAGCATACCGAACAATGCAATTCCGGTGAAGTGCTCGCTCTCCAGACTCATCATGCGATCGAATGCGCTGGTGCGTTCTTTGGGTGCAAGCTTCATCGGAAGATTCCTGTCCCATAAACTCAGCCATTCAAATTTTTGTTGGCGATAGAATCCGAAAAGTAAAATTGAACCTGCGATCACAAATACGCACCATGGAATAGAGATGAAATCTAAATTGATCTTGTCGGTCACCGATTCAAACATGACACTTGATCCACGGTACAAGCAAAAGAAGATGATTCCCACAATGGCAACGACGCCAAGCAAAATCGCTTTCTTCATTTTTCCCTTGGATGCACCACGATCGCCACCAAATTGGCCTGCTCTTTCTGCAATCTCGATGATGATATAGGCGATGGATGTCGCCATATTCAGGAATGCCAGCAATCCTGCGACTATAATGGAATTACCGCGGTGCAAACTGAATGCTGCCGTAGCCATCAATGCTGCAATGTTCGCAAACACGCTCAACGGATTGCCATACCATGCGATGCTAGCACTCGTTATCAATGCAGAGCCTGCTGCAATCAGCCATGCGCGGTTGCGGAGCACACTTTTGTCGCGCAGAACAATTCCTGCGACAAGAATACAGTTCATGATGAGAAAATTCAGTCCCGGCGTCTGTTTCCAGAATAGAAATGAGTAAGCTGCGAGGGTTGCGATAAAAATCCAGTCGTTCCTTTTCATAGTGTGTGCGGTGAGTTGGTGAATTCGTTTTGTTGTAAGCGTTCGAGTTTATTGATCCAGCGTTGTGCGATGAGTAGCGGAATGAGTCCGAAAAATCCGAAAGAGCAATCGATGAGGGTCCAGAAAAACGGAATGCCGCGTATGCCGGCCACGACAAACGCTAAAACGAAAATACCGGCACACGCCAGCATTCCTACCCGCAACACCCATGCATTGCGCACAGGATCCTTATAAACTCCAATGAAGAACATTGCGATAACGATGTGTGCATAAGCGAGCCAATCGTAACCGTAGATTAAAAATGGAAATTGCGTTGCGGTTACATTGACAGCATCTGTGACTTTCAGCAGCCATCCTTGCGTGAACTGCGGAAACCAGTTGATGTGTTCCTTCAGAAAATTCAGTTCGGTCTGAACCGGAAATGCAGTGAGTCCGCTGAGGATTAACAAAACCATGAACGCAGCAACGATCAAGCGGATTCGTTTGAGTTGTGCGCGCACAGGATTACAATCAATTGCTCTTTTCATTGGTCATGTGTGTTGAAGGAAAAGAATCGTATTTGCCATCCTGTTTTCTATCGTAGTACCAGAACATGATGAGCAGTGCGGGTGAGACAAACACAAAAGCGCCTAAGCCGCAAAGCCAACTGAACGCAAGAACTGCAACAGCGCAGATCGTAACTGCCATCCAAAAAATTGCAGCAGCTCTAATTGGAAACTTTCCTAACAATGCGGCAATCGTGCAATACACTGCAAGCATGCTTGTGGAGGCAGCCAGCGCGATTAACGGACTGCTGCCCACAATTAATCCCAACAACCATAAATCATCTCCCCAACCGTCAATCATTAGGTTCAGTATCAATTGATCTTCTTCTCTCCCGTTCCAGCAGGTACATCAGAAACGTGATTGCCGGAGACGACCACACGAAACACATCATTCCGTTTAACTCGTTTCCTAATACGATGATCAGGAACGAGACTCCAACCGACAACCAGTACACGGCAGCAGCTGCCAGCGAATAATTTCCCATGCAGGCTTTCACTGTGGTCATCAGTGCGAAAAGAAAAAGACCGACACTCCAACAGAACCCGAATAAAAAAAGCCACATTAATACTGCATCCAACCAGGTCATCATGCCAAACATATTTTCCATTTTACAGAGTACTTTGTTTTGCAAAGTTTAAAGACAAAAAAAATCACTTTTTAGTACGACCCTTCAAAAGGTTCTCGAGCACATTAAGATGTTCGTTGAATGCTTTCTTTCCGGTTGCAGTAACAGCATATGATGTATTCGGTTTCTTGTTGACGAACTGTTTGATCACGGCAACGTATCCCTCCTTCTCCAACGCCGACAAATGACTCGCGAGGTTTCCGTCTGTTACATCTAACAGTTCTTTGAGTCGGGTGAACTCCACACTATCGTTTACCATGAGAATCGACATAACGCCTAAGCGAATACGGTTTTCAAATACTTTATTGAATTTCGAAAAGTAATCGTTCGCCATGCTATGCTTTCTTATTCTCGTACTTCATGTACAGTACTATGCCGTAAACGATATGCATCACTCCAAATCCGATAGACCAGATGATCAGACTGTATTCATAAAATATCGCAGCGATGAATGAAAGTATGATCTGTATCACACCGAGGTAACGGATATCATTCAGCGTGTACTTACTCGCGTTGATCAAAGCTGTTCCGTAAAATGCCAATGTAATTGCAGGGACAAGTCCGATGATTCCGTGCGCCAAAAGGACGAGTGCAAATCCACCACCGGTAACTAAAGGAATAAGCAGATTGATGATCATGCGCTTTGCTGTATCATCCCACATCGGCAAACCTTTCTGCTTCGCTCTTCTGCGCGTGAAGTACCATGCACCAAGCAACGCGCCACCAAGTGTCAATCCGGCGATTGCCATAATGTCTCGTATCAATCCGAAAGTTGGAGTCGGACTTCTATACCCTTCCCTACCCATTGTTGTGATTAATTCGCTCACGTGAAAAGGAAGATGCAGAAAGAAGTCGCCAAGTAGAAAGTAAACGAGCGTCACTCCTATTAACCCAACTACTCCAGCAGCCACACCCGACAATCCACTCATTGAAATGAAACGCGATGACTTATTCATCAGATCGCGCATTTCTGAAATCGCTTTCAGTTGGTCAGCGGCTTGGGTCTGTTCGGTTGTTGGCTCCATCGGGCTTATACTTTGTATCGCAAAGTAAGTTCATTTTCCGCACCCCCGCAAGATATCTTGGCTTTTTTTAACCAGACCGAGGCTGTCTGCGACGCTTTACACGGCGACACGGAGATACGGCGACGTACTTAATAGGCAAAGCCCACGAGAAAAAGGAGAGTCGTTGCTCCGTGCCTCGTGGGCTTTGAATTTCTCCGTCCCTCCGCGTCGCCGTGTAAAGCTGCCGCAGGCGAACAAGTGTGATCTACTACTTGATGAACTTCATGCTGTACCCCTGCTCTCCATCAATCATCAACGAATACATGCCCGTGGCCATGTTGCTCATGTCGATCAGGAACAAGCTGGTGCCCGCAGGAACAGTCATCGTGTAAACAACCTGTCCAAGACTATTTACAACCGTTGCGGTTATCGCTGATGTACGCGCGGGTGAATTCACCTGCAGATTATTCTGCTCTGCATTGTAGAAGGCGGTCCACTCTGTATTATACTCGTGAACATCTGCACAACCGATACCAACGTTCGTGTAATTGATCGTATCGTTACCGCATGAGTTAGTTACGATCAATTGCGCCGTAAACGTGCCAACAGTATTGTACGTAATACTCGGTGCTGATGATGTAGACGTAGTTGGTGTTCCACCAGGGAACGACCACGAGAATGCAGTTACATCTGTACTGTTCGAACCATCATAAGTGATCGTTCCGTTGACACAAATAAACGTGTCGCTCATCATCATACTTGCAACCGGAATCGCAAGCACCGTGACTGGAATCGTCACATTCGATTGACAGCCGTTCGCACCTGTGCCTTGCACGTTGTACGTTATAGAGGCAGTTGGCGTACTGACGGGATTCGCGATGGCCGCATTGTTGAGGTACGTGACTGGTGTCCACGCATACGTTGATGCGCCCGATGCTGTTAAGCTCACCGTATTTCCGGTACAGACAGTAGCGTTGGCTGGTGTTGCACCAACCGTTAACACCGGAGTTGCATTCACCGTGATATTTACGAATGCAGAATCGAACATGCTGCAACCGCCACCCACGACGTACAACACTGCCTGATAACTACCCGGGGTATTGTAACTCACTGTTGGATTAATGTTGTTCGACAATCCGGGATTTGTTCCGGGGAACCACCACAACAGCGTATCCTCGTAAGTAGATCCTGCTGCGTTGAATGTAATCTGATCGCCCTGACAAACTGTAGTTGCAGTCTGAGTAAACGTTGCAACTGTATTTGCACTGGTCAACGCCGGATGCATCACCAGCGATGCAGAAAGATTCCATGATCCTGCGGTCGTGTAACGATACCAGTTGTTATCACTTTGTTTTTCCCATATTGGTGAAGGGGTTGTCTGGCCGGCTGAGTTACTCACTAGCGAGAGTGTGTCGTGTATACCTGCCTGCCATTGCAGATTCGTAAGATCAACACTACAGAATATTTCTTTGGAAACCGGAAGTGTTACGGGAGAATTCACAAAAGAATACTCGGTATAGTTACCACCTTGCTCGTCGGTCATAATCTGTCCCATTGTTGCGTTCACCGTTCCAAGCAATGTGCCAACCACTCCGCCGGTCCCGTCATAAATTTTCATCGGAACAAGTTTCGCAGGATTCGCGGAATACGCACGACCGAAAGCCACATAAACACCTACAAGTGTTGTATAAGGACTTGTTGATGCGTTGAAATACATGGCTTTCTCCTCGTCGAGATAAACGTTCATTCCATTAATCCAGCCGTCTTGTCCAACAGCAGCACCGGTGTAATAATTCACCAGCGTCCATGCTACCGGAACAGGATAGTTAATCAGATCACAACCGCTGGCAGCAGTAACTGTAATGTAATTCGTGTTTGTCTGAACATCATTTCCGTTCGCGTTTGTCACCGTCAACGAAACGTTGTACGTTCCCGGTGTTGCATATGTAATAGGTGGCGGCACTTGTCCATTGTATGTTCCAGGTGTTCCACCGGTGAAAGTCCACGCCCATGAAGTTGGATTGTACACCGACTGATCAGTAAACGTTACAACTCCACCAGCGGTAACCGTAGTTACATTCGCAGTGAACATTGCAACCGGTGCCCAGTTCATTGTCCCACTGATGCAGTTCATCGCAGCTGATGCATTGATACGACCGGCACCGAGTTGTCCGTTGTAACTTGGATTCTGTGCAGAAATACTCGTCGCAGTTGTGTACAAACAGTTCTTGATATCTGCCGGAGTCAGTGAAGGATTCAGTGATAACATCAATCCGCAAAGACCAGCAACCAAAGGACACGCCATTGAAGTACCTGACATGTTTCCGTACTGGTTCGACGGAAGTGTACTGAAGATGTTACTTCCCGGAGCAGTAATGTCAACCCATGTTCCGTAGTTGGAGAAACTTGACTTAGTGTCGTTACTTGCTGATGACGCCACCGCGATACACTCGGTGTACGAAGCAGGATAATGCAGCGCATTCGTATTGCTGTTTCCAGCTGCAGCGACAATAATGCAACCTTGTCCGCTTGCCCATGTGATAATGTTCTGCGCGGTTTGTGAACTGCTGGTTCCGCCCCACGAAAGACTGATAACATCAGCTCCTGCTTCAACTGCATAAACAATTCCGCCGTAACCATCCGTCACCGAACTAGGAGAGGCAGCGTCAGCCGTAGCTTTAACTGCGATGAGCTTACAACTGAAACCGATTGCTGCAATTCCGATTGCGTTGTTCGTTCTTGCGCTCGAAATACCGGCACAATGAGTTCCGTGGTCGAAAGAGTTGTTGAGCGGATTCGGGTTATTATCATCATCAGCAACATCATAACCATTGATGTCATCTACATAACCGTTACCATCGTCATCAATACTGTTACTTGCGATTTCACCTGGATTTGTCCAGAGGTTTCCTGAAAGATCCTGGTGCGTACGATCGACTGCGTTATCTACGATTGCAATTTTAATAGTAGAACCGGCAGAGAAAAAATTCCACGCTGTAGCAGCACCGATTGTATTAAGATGCCACTCGGAAGAATAACTCGGATCGTTCGGAACGAGATCCGTGTAATCCATTGGAACGCGTTCTGCGTAATCGATCTGTCCGGTCAACTTCAGTTCGTTGATGATTCCCGCGACCTGTGAGTAATCAGAAAATTCTAACAGGTATGTACGCTGAAGTGACTCGGAAGTTTTCGCCGCATGAAACGGACGTGAAAGATTTGTAACCTGGTGATTCTTTGCTATGCCCGTCATAAACGGAATCGTTGCAATCGGAAGATTGTTTGGATCCTCGTTCAGGGAACGGTTGATCTTATAATCTTTGTTCAGGCGAAACCAGATTTTTCCGTCCTGATAATCGGCTTGGTTGCTTTGAGCAAACGATGTCATCGCGAAACACATCGCAACAACGGCGAGTAAAATTTTTTTCATGAGTGGGACAGGTTTTGAGTAGGTGTAAGATGCGAAAAAGGCTTGCGAAAAGCAAGGTTTTTAGTCGGCATCCTGATAGCCATCGGGAGGTTGTGACTTAGATGTAAAATCAAGTAAAATCTGCACGATTCAAGTCAAAACTCGATTATGCAACTCAAATTTCCTACCTTGATTTTATGAAGTTTGTCTACGCCCTCCTCCTATTGAGTCTTACTTTCGGGTGTATTGCTGGTGGCAAACTCAGGCACAAATACACGCACTCGTGGCCCTTTCGTTCAGGAACGAACACGTGGATATTCTATAGGAACCAGAACTTTCAGATGGATTCAAAGTCTCATGATCATGTGGCGCAACACGACCGCAGATGGGGTACGTGGCAGATTACAC
>CAYUTR010000197.1:0-9464 GCA_964447465.1 uncultured Chryseobacterium sp. | reverse complement strand
CTCCCAATCAAAAAAGAAAAACAAACACGCCGCTTGTTTCCGATCAACACCTTTCGCGCTGCCGATATAACTTCCGGATGCGTTGCGCACATCGCCATCATCTTCAACAACACCGAGATAAGATCCTGAAGCGTTGCGGACATCGCCATCTGCTTCAACAACTCCCATGTAAGAACCGGATGAATTGCGGATGTCACCATCGCTTTCAATTATGCCCATGTATGATCCCGACGCGTTGCGAATATCTCCGTCCGATTCGAAATTCCCGCGGTAACTTCCGCTTGAATTTCTGATATCACCATCAGATTCTACCATTCCCCAATAGCTGCCGCTTGCTGTGCGAAGGTCCTGAGCGGATAATTGTGAACATACACAAAGTGAAGTTGTCAGGACAAGAAATGCGATGAAATATCTCATGTACGGATGTTTTTATAAATGTAATCAATTTCAAGACCAACGAATTCCGGCAATGCAGATATCATCAATCTGCTCCAGGTCACCTTTCCAGGCGTTCATCTTCACGTGCAAAATATTCCGTTGTTCGCTCATTGAATTCCCTTGATTCGCAGCCAGTAATTCCTGAAGCTGTTTGTACCTGAACTTCTTCCCCTTCTCACCGCCAAACTGATCTGCGTAACCATCGGTGAACAGGTAAATGGTTGTTCCGGATGTAACATCAATATCGTGCGTTGAAAAAGGGAATGCGCTGTCATATTTTCCGACAGGCTGTTTGTCGGCTTTGATTTCCGTAAAGTTGCCGTTTGTAAAAATCCAAAGCGGATTATTTGCGCCAGACCACTGCAGGTGTTTATTAACACGCGAAATTCTTGCAAGGGAAATATCCATTCCGTCCTGAACTTCTTGTGAACTTTTCCCGAATGTTTCGAGTACAAGATCGCGCACCTTATCCAGAATTTTTCCGGTTCCGGTAATTCCGAATTCCTTGACAGCCCGGTTCATTGCGTTCGAACATACTACCGACACCATTGCACCCGGCACACCGTGACCTGTACAATCGGCAACGGCGAAGAGAATTTCGTCGCCCATAGTTTCCATCCAGTAAAAGTCGCCCGCAACAATATCTTTCGGCATGTATAGAACGAATGATTCCGGAATTGCTTCCTTCAACAAATTCTCCGGTGGCAGAATAGCTTCCTGCAAGCGACGCGCATAGGTAATGGAATCGACTATTTCCTTCTGCTTTTCTTCAACCAGGTTTTTCTGTTCAGTGATAATAAGGTTCGACTTTTTCTTTTGCAGGAAACCTCTTAGTATGATAAATGCAATAAACAGCATCAATAAAAATGCGATGACAGCACCGTTCCTGAACATTTGCTCTTTCTCCAATACAACGGACGCATTCATCTCCCGCTGCACCTGCGCCAGCGAATCAAGCCTTGCATTTGCATCTGCTTCCAACTGCATCTGAAGTCCGAGCACCCGCTTTGCATTACTTGCATTCCTGGTAGAGTCATTTAATCGAATCCATTTTTCCTGAAGCAGAAATCCTTTGTTGTATTCTTTGAGATCGCGGTAGGCATGAAGCAAAACAGGCATTACGGCAAATGATAATTCAGTGTCATTAACGGAATCGGCGAATGCGTAAATTTTTTCCAGTGCAGGTACTGCTTCTGCCGCTTTCCCTTGCGCAATAAGCAGGTCGCATCTGGTGGCCTGATTCCATTTCAAGCCATAAGTGTTGTTTATCGAACGGTAATAACTATCAGAGAGTGAAAGATAGAATTCGCAAGAATCGTACAAGCCAATGTCCAGAAACAACGCAGCCATATTATGATAAAGTATATGCGGGCTCAAATGGATTGCGAGCCAGATCTGAATTGCCGATCTCGAATAGTACAAGGCAGAATCATAGCTCTTCAATTTTTCATAGGCTTGGGCCAACGATGCATAGTTACTGCCCAGCTGTCGTTGATTTCCGGTTTCAAGATTCAAACGGATCGCTTTTCGGGCATTTTCTATTGCGTGATCATAATCTTCAAAATCCATATCGAGATAACTCAGCTGATTATAGCAAAGAGCCATTCCCGCTTTGTCTCCAACCTCACTTTGGATTTTTAAAGCCTCCGTATAGAAAAAGCTTGCTTTGGCCGGATCATAGTAACCAAATAAATATAAGCGTCCCATTAAGGCATACGCCTCACCTACTCCTTTCCGGAATTTAAGTTCTTCAGAAATAGATATAATTTCCCTGCAATAGTTGAGGTAGGTTGCAGTATCATCTGAATAATAATAACAGATCTTCGAAATCGTGTATACCCTGTTCGTATCCCTCGATTGAGTCTTAAGAACATTCAACAGGCTATCAAGTTTTGTTTGTCCTGCCGTCTCTAAGGAAAAGAGGCAAAGAATTGCGATAAATGCTTTCCAGATAGGCCGGGGTGAGCGCATGAGCCCTAAAGATATAAATATACAAGTGCATTGAACCGGCGAGGAATGAGGTTTGCAAAAATCTCTTCCCACCCACAAACCATTTCGGAAATCACTATCTTCGGAAGCAATGCAGATCAATCGTAATGAAACTATTTCCGCACTGGCAACAGCCCAAGGCGCAGCAGCTATTGCCGTAGTCCGTCTTTCAGGTACCAAAGCAATCGCGATTGCGGAATCTGTCTTCAGAAATAAAAAACTGGAACCGAAAACG
Source organism: uncultured Chryseobacterium sp. (assembly GCA_964447465.1). Classification (GTDB taxonomy): domain Bacteria; phylum Bacteroidota; class Bacteroidia; order Palsa-965; family Palsa-965. The sequence continues at coordinate 6,802 of CAYUTR010000197.1, read as the reverse complement.
CTTGCTGATCAGCCGGGGAATACGGTTCACTTTGGTGTGATTGCAGAAGGAAATTATGTGCTCGATGAAGTGTTGCTTACGATGTTCCGTGCTCCGCATTCATTCACCGGAGAGGACATTGTAGAAATTTCCTGTCACGGTTCTATTTTTATTCAGCAGCAGCTTTTGTTATTGCTGAACAAAAAAGGTGCGCGCGCCGCGTATGCCGGTGAATTCACCATGCGTGCATTCATGAACGGCAAAATGGATTTGTCGCAGGCGGAAGCAATTGCCGATCTCGTTTCATCCATGAGCGCTACTTCCCACCAGGTGGCGATGGAGCAAATGCGTGGAGGATTCTCAGATAAAATCAAAGCGCTACGTGAATTGCTACTCAACTTTGCATCACTCATTGAACTCGAACTCGATTTCAGCGAAGAAGATGTAGAGTTTGCCAATCGAGATGATCTGCAGAAGCTGTTGCTTACGATTGAAAAACTTGTACGTCGACTACTCGAATCGTTCGAAGTAGGAAATGTAATCAAGAACGGTATTCCGGTTGCCATCGTTGGAAAACCGAATGCTGGAAAATCTACGTTACTGAATGCGCTGCTCGATGAAGAACGTGCAATCGTAAGCGATATTCCGGGCACAACACGCGATACAATTGAAGATGAAATCACCATCGACGGAATTCTTTATCGTTTCATAGATACAGCAGGATTACGTCACACTACAGATTCGATAGAATCGATGGGTGTTGCACGTTCTTACGATAAGATCCGTGAATCGTCGATTGTGTTGTACGTATTCGATGTTCACGAGATGACTCGAGGAGAACTCAATCTCGAGCTGCACGAACTGAAGAAGCACACGCAGAATACGCAGACGGTTTTGATCGGCAACCAGATCGATCGCATGGACATGAACGAGGTTCAGAAGGAATTCGAAGGACTCGATATTCTTTTCATGTCGGCGAAAGAAAAACTCTACCTCGACGATCTGAAGATGAAACTGGTTGCCTTGTTCGACAAGAGCACGGTGAATGTTCGTGAGACCATTGTTACGAATGTGCGTCACGCAGATGCACTGCAGCACACGCTCGGCGCAATAGAACGCATTCTGAGCGGAATCAACAACAATATTCCAGGAGATTTACTCGCGCAGGATATTCGTGAAGCGTTACATCATCTCGGAGAAATTACCGGTGAAGTGACGAATGATGAGTTGCTGGGGAATATTTTCGGGAAGTTCTGTATCGGGAAATAGGCCTTCCTTCACTCACCGGCAAACTCTCAATCAAATAACTTTTGTGAAGTTCCCCTGAGAAACGGGTTCGGTGTTATAAATTTTAAGGAAATCTCGATCCCTCCTTTTGATTGACTTGCAACGTGGAGTCCCGATAAATTAATGTCATAGCTGATTCCAATTCTGTAATTGGAAAATTCATAAGCTGTTGCTAAAACCACAGCATCATCAAACCGATAGTAACCACCGAGAACAAATGCAGCAGGTTTTTTTCTGCCTGTGTAATGGGAAGCTTCCTGCAGTATGTATTTAAAAAGCATACCTGCATTTATTTCACGATGTCCGCCCTGAATCATGACAATATAACAAGGCTGCAGAACGATGCTGTAGTTTTTGATTCCAATGTCAGCATTTCCATGTGCGACAATTTTCATTGGTAATTTAAAATCGGGATTCCCGTAAAAACTGTATGAGGGCCTGTTGACATGCTGAACTGAAAATCCGGCTGTGAAAGTTCTTGCGGTATTTGAAGTAATTGTACTGTGCCCCTTCCCCCAAAACCATGCGATGCCGACACCGAAATCGGCGTAGGTATGATTACCGAATGTTAGCGGCTCGCCTGAAGACAAAGTTGGATTATAGGCAGATCCGTCATACTGAAGGTCCCAATACAATTTGTCATACGATAATCTGCGTTGTCCAAATCCACCATAAAGTCCAACAGACAATAAATTCTTATCATTTGCTGCAATGATTCCTGAGAGATGAAGCTGTCCGGTTGTTGTACCCATTGAACCATCGCCTGCTTTATCGGAAAAAACATTTAACCCTACACCGAGATGGCTTCCACTTTTCTTTTTATGATAAGCCATATCATAACTTATGTTGAATGTTCTGTAAGGCGAAGCGCTCACACTTTTCCATTGATCTTTAAAATTCAGCACAGCCATAATATCGTGTGACATTCCTGCGAGCGCTGGATTAAGCAGTAACGTTGTTTCAGTTAGCTGGGAAAAATGAATGTCCTGGCCAATTAAAAAAAGAGGAAGAAAAAAAACAGGAAAGAAGCAGGTAAAATATTTACTTGATTTCATGGTTCAGTTTTTTTTTAATTAAACAACCTATTTTTTCGTCTGTTATTTTATCAACGAAATATTTCCTTGCATGTCGATTTCCGAGTCATCATTAAGCGTTGCGCGAAGAACATAGGTGAAAACTGCTGTTTCGCAATTCACCCCACGCCAGGTGCCGTCCCAGCCGACGTTCGGGTCATTGGTGTAAAACACCTGTTCTCCCCAACGGTTATAAATCTGGAAATCTAAAATTTTAATACATTTTCCTCTTACATACAGCACATCGTTTGCGCCATCGCCATTCGGAGAGAATGCATTCGGTAAATAAACTTCTCCGCACGGAATATCAACGAAGACAGTGATAGTATCTGTATCCGTACAACCGTTTGCGTCTGTCACGGTGAGAATATAGGTTGTCGTCACAGTTGGCGATGCAATCGGATTCTGGCAATTGACACATGATAACCCTGTGGATGGTGACCAGCTGTAACTAACTCCGCCTGTTCCATTGAGTTGAACGGTTTGTCCTGCAATAATTGTTACAGAGGTTCCGGCGTTCGCGTTTGCGGCTCCGGTGTTTCCTACAATTACCGAAGAAGTTGCTGTGCAACCATTGGCATCGGTTACAGTTACAGAATAAGTTCCGGAAACAAGATTTGAAATGGAATCATTTGTTGACGCGTTGCTCCAAAGATACGTGTAACCTGGTGTTCCACCGGTCGTGCTGGCAGACGCACTTCCGTCACCTCCATTGCAGTTTTCAGAAACGGCATTGCCTGTTAACGCTATGGCAGCAGGTTGTGTCAGAACTACGGTTTGTGTTACACTACAACCCATCGCATCCGTGATTGTGCATGTATAACTGCCGGCAGTTAATCCTGTTGCAGTAACAGAAGTTCCACCGGTTGGCGACCATGAATATGTATAAGGAGAAGATCCTCCCGTTGCATTTACTGTTGCTGAACCATTTGTTCCGCCAAAACAACTGATGTCAGAGAAAGCCTGCAAGGTTGAAATTGGCGCACCCTGATTTGTAATAGTTACCGTGCCAATTGCAGAGCAACCGTTAGCGTCGGTTATGGTGCACGTATAATTTCCGGCTGCCAGATTGTTAGCTGTTGCATTTGTTCCGCCGGAAGGAGACCACAAATAAGTAAGTATTCCTGTTCCACCACTTGCGACAGCATCCGCAGTTCCGTTGCTATTTCCGCAAGTTGCGGATGTAAAAGTTGGATTGGAAACAAGTTGCGGTGGCTCAGTAATTGTAATGGTTTGTATTGCAACACAACCATTGATATCTGTTACCGTTACGGAATAAGTTCCCGCTGCCAGATTTGTTGCGCCCGCAGCATTTCCTCCCGAAGGCGACCACAAATAAGTGAAGGGACCGTTTCCGGATGCAGAAATTGCTCCTGAGCCGTTTGTTCCGGCAAAACAAGTTACATCGAACGTGGACTGGATGGCGGTTGTTGGTCCACCAGCGCTTGTTACGCTCGCATTTGCAGTTTGTGTACAACCATTCGCATCAGTTATCGTAACTGTATAAACTCCGGCGGCTAAATTGTTCGCGCTGGCACTTGTTCCACCTGTAGGTAACCAATTGTAGGTAAATGCTCCGGTTCCCCCACTTGCGATTACATCTGCAGTCCCTGTATTCGTACTGCAACCCGTTGGCGTTGCACTGGCAGTTGCAGTGATAACCGTCGGCTCTGTAATATTCACTGTTTGTATCGCTGTACAACCCGCTGCATCTGTAATTGTACAAGTATAACTTCCGGCAGTTAACCCGGTTCCTGTAATTGCATTTCCACCGATTGGCGACCATGAATAAGTATAAGGAGAAGTTCCGCCCGATGGATTTACTGTTGCTGTTCCGGTATTTCCACCGTTACACAAAACATCACTTTGTGTCTGTAATACAGATGAGGGACTGTTTGTACCGGTAACTGTTGTGCTGGCAATTTGTGTACATCCGTTTGAATCGGTAATTGTACACGTATAACTTCCGGCACCTAAATTATTTGCAGTGGTTCCTGTTCCTCCGGATGGAGACCAGTTGTACGTCAGTGCACCAGTTCCGCCGCTAGCGCTTACCGTCGCTGATCCTGTACTTGCGCTGCATCCTGTTGGAGTTGAAGTTGCGCTGGCTGAAATCGCAGAAGGTTCAGTGATTGCTACAGTTTGTGTTACAGTACAACCTGAAGCATCGGTAATAGTGCAGGTGTAATTTCCGGCTGTTAGTCCTGTTCCGGTAATACCGGTTCCGCCGATTGGTGACCATGAATAAGTGTAAGGCGATGTTCCACCGGATGGATTAACGGTTGCAGAACCTGTATTTCCTCCATTACATAAAATATCGATTTGAGAAAGCAAAGTGGAAGTAGGATTGCTTCCACCGGTAACTGTTGTGCTTGCAGTTTGTGTGCAACCATTCGCATCAGTAACCGTGCACGTATAAGACCCCGCACTAAGATTATTTGCAGTTGCTGCAGTTCCTCCCGATGGTGCCCAGTTGTAAGTGAATGCTCCTGTGCCTCCGCTTGCAGAAACTGTAGCTGTTCCTGTGCTGGCGCTACATCCTGCCGGCGTTGAAGTTGCACTTGCTGTAATTGCAGATGGCTGCGTGATTGCCACTGTTTGTGTTACTGTACAACCTGTAGCATCAGTAATTGTACACGTATAATTTCCTGCAGTTAATCCTGTTCCTGTTATTCCTGTTCCACCAATTGGCGACCATGCATAAGTATAAGGAGAAGTTCCTCCTGAAGGATTTACGGTCGCTGTTCCGGAATTTCCACCGTTGCATAAAACATCTTGTTGCGCTTGTAAAAAAACTGTCGGTCCGTTTGTGGAACCCACCGTTACATTCACAGATTGAATGCAACCAGCGGCGTCGGTTATAGTACATGTATAACTTCCGGCTGCTAAATTGGTTGCTGTTGCCGCGTTTCCTCCACTTGGAGACCAGCTATAGGTGTAAGGAGCTGTTCCACCACTTGCCGTTACGGTAGCTGTTCCGTTGCTGGCACTGCAACCGGCCGGAGTAGAACTTGCGCTTGCCACTATTGGATTTGCAGGAAGGAATTTAGCAACGTAGATATCATCGCCAAGCGTGGTTCCATTGTACGTGTTATCAAAATAGGCGCCTCCTCCCGGATTTATCAATGGATACGTTGCTGTTGTAACAGGTCCGCCATTTCCGTCGGTCCATTCGCCCGAAACGAAAAGTGTTCCGGTATTATCTAACGCAAGTACCTGAGTAAAATCTGTTCCGTCTCCGCCAAAATAAGTTGCCCACAAAGGGATTCCTGTATTGGTGAATTCAACGATATAGCTGTCTTCGCCTCCGCCATTGTGCGTCGCGTCGGAATATCCGCCGCTGCATGATGATAATGCCAGCAATCCGACCGATCCGGTTCCAAAGCTGATGTAAACATTATTGTTTGGGTCAATGACAAGATTATCATTACAGTCATTGTAATCGGAAAGTTCATCGGCACCACCACCGCCATAATATGTAGACCAATCTAAAGTGCCTGCGCTGTTCATTTTGAAAATGAAAATATCCCTTACACCTCCAATTCCCCCTTGGAAATATGCGCCTCCACCAGGATTAACCAAAGGAAGCAAGCTGAAAGAACCGGTTTGTCCAACAACAAAAACATTTCCTGAATTATCTGCCGCGACCGTGCTCGCCCTGTCATCGAAATTTCCTCCGAAATAAGAAGCTAAAGCAAGCGCACCTGTATTATTGAATTTTAAAATAAAACCATCCCATATTCCACCAGCGTACGCCGGTTGAAAAGCATTTAGTACAGGAAAGTTTGTAGAATTTGTTTTGCCTACAATAAATACATTCCCTGCAGCATCTGTACAAACAGAACCACCCTGGTCATTCTGTGTTCCTCCATAATATGTTCCCCAAACCAATGCGCCCGCGCTATTAAACTTTGTAAGAAACATATCAAATCCACCGAGAGTCGTTCCCTGGAAATATGCACCACCACCCGGATTCATAACAGGCAGATTGGGTCCGCACCAACCGGTAAGAAAAATATCTCCCGCTGCATTGGTGCAGATTGAGTGCGCATCTTCAGCAGAAGCGCTGCCACCGTAAAACGTCGCCCACACTCTTACACCGAGTGTCGTAAATCTTAACACGAATGCATCTTCTCCGGTTCCAAAAACACTTTGGTTATAAGCACCGGCAAGACTTTGGGTTGGAAAATTTGGTGAGTGAGTTACACCCGTTATGCAAACGTCGCCTGAAGGAACAACGATGATTGATCTTCCTGCTTCCCACCCGGTACCACCATAATAAGTCGACCAAAGCAAAACTCCGACATTCGTAAATTTTAAAATAAACGCATCTTCATTTCCTCCTCCGTGTACGCCCTGGTAAAAAGCGCTCCCGTATGTCTGAACAGGAAAATTAGCTATAGTGGTGGTGTACCCGGTAATAAAAACATTTCCCGACGCATCGCAATCAATAGCCAATGGTC
>CAYUTR010000196.1:0-9466 GCA_964447465.1 uncultured Chryseobacterium sp. | reverse complement strand
TTTCAGAATAATGAAAAAGAAGAGCGTGCTGCAGAATTATTGATAGCTAACAAGGAGCTTGCGTACCAGAATGAAAAGAAAGAAAAAAAAGCCGCTGAACTTGTCATAGCCAATAAGGAACTGAACTTTCAGAACAAAGAAAAAGAAAAAAGAGCAGCCGAGCTGCATATTGCGAACATAGAGCTTCAGTTTCAGAATGAGGAAAAAGAAAAGCGGGCCGCAGAACTCCACATTGCCAACAAAGAACTTCTTTTTCAGAACATAGAAAAGGAAAAACGTTCGGTCGAATTCAGTGCTGCAAACAAAGAACTTGCTTTCCAGAACAAAGAGAAGGAAAAACGTGCCGCTGAACTACGGATCGCGAACTTAGAGCTTGTTTTTCAGAATGAAGAAAAAGAGAAGCGGGCCGCAGAGTTAAGCATCGCGAATGCGGAACTGGCTGTGCAGAATGAGGAGAATGAAAAAAGAGCTGTTGAACTTCAAAGTGCCAACAAGAAACTGGCCTTCCAGAATAAGGAAAAAGAAAAACGGGAAGGCGAGCTGAAAATAGCAAACATCGAACTTGCGTTCCAGATTGAGGAAAAGGAAAAAAGGACCTCAGAGCTTTTGCAAGCCAATGTCGCACTAGCCCTTCAGCAGGAAGAACGGATCGGACGTGCAGCGCAGCTCGAATCGGCGAACAAGGAACTGGAAGCTTTCTCCTATTCGGTCTCTCATGACCTTCGTGCACCACTTCGCGCAATACATGGTTATGCAAGAATGCTGAAAGAAATCGAAGACCGGCAGGTTGACCCGGAAATCCACCGTCTTGTCAGTAACATCATCAACAATGCCCAAAAAATGGGACAGTTGATCGATGACCTTCTCACGTTTTCACGACTTGGCCGTAAGGAACTGGTGAAAGTGCGCATTTCCATGAACGACCTCGTTACAAATCTATGCACCGAACTTAAAAGTGAATTGAGCAACCGCGATGTTGAATTCAGAATAGGATCGCTTTTGTCGGCCAATGCCGATACAGTTGCGATGAAGCAAGTATGGATGAATCTCGTTTCAAACGCAATTAAATACACGAAGCAGAGAGATAAGGCTATTATTGAAATTAATTCTGAAATCAAGGATGATGATATCATCTATTCGATTAAAGACAACGGTGCAGGGTTTGATATGCGCTATGTGAAAAAATTGTTTGGCGTTTTCCAGCGTCTGCATTCTGAAGATGAATTTGAAGGCACCGGTGTTGGCCTGGCAATTGTTCAGCGAATAATTGCGAAGCACGATGGGCGTGTGTGGGCCGAAGGAAAAACAAATGAAGGTGCTACTTTCTATTTCACATTACCAAATACATAATCACATGATACATGGAGTAGACATATTACTGGTGGAAGACAGTGCCAGCGACGCAGAAATGACCATCGCTGCTTTGAAAGAAAATAATCTTGCAAACAAGCTAATACACCTTAGAGATGGCGCAGCTGCATTAGATTTTATTTTTGCTGAAGGTGAATATTCGGACAGAAATATTGAGGACCAGCCAAGGGTTATCCTGCTCGATCTGAAAATGCCGAAAGTCAGCGGCATCGAAGTACTCGAGGCAATTCGCTCCGATGAACGCACCAAAACAATTCCCGTTGTAATTCTGACTTCTTCCAAAGAAGATCCGGATATCAAAAAATGTTATGCCCTTGGAGCAAATAGTTACGTGGTAAAACCCGTAGAATTTGAAGCGTTTCAAAAAGCTATTTCAGGCTTGGGACTATTCTGGATGATCATCAATCAACATGCCTCTTAGCCGTGCCAGGAAGTAAACTCAAAATATTAATTGCAGAACACAGCCCAAGTGATATTGACCTGATCGTATACGAGCTACAAAAAGCAGGCATTTCCTTCGTCCCGGAAATTGTGGATACAGAAAGGACGTTTATTACTGCCCTCAATGACTTCAAGCCAGATATAATTCTCTCTGATTATAGGTTTCCGTCCTTTGATGGACTACGGCTGTTCGAATTAAAAGTAAAAATAGCTGCAGAAATTCCCTTCATTTTTGTTTCCGGCACTATTGGAGAGGAAAGAGCCGTTCAGCTGATCAGGAATGGTGTGAGTGATTACGCACTAAAAGACAAACTGTATACTCTTCCGGATAAAATAATCCGTGCTTTACAAGAGACGCACGACAAAAGGGAGAAAGTAATCATCGCCGAAAAACTTAGTAAGGCGAGCCGACTATACGCGTTCATCAGTCAGGTTAACCAGAACATAGTGCATGTCCCGGACGAGGCCGCGCTTTTCCGGAACTCTTGTCGTATGGCAATTGAATTTGGTAAATTCGAAATGGCATGGATAGGCATATTTAATACCGCACAGAAGACCATTTCGCTTGTTGAACAATCCGGAGTCCCAGAAGCAGACATTCAGTTATTCACAGATGCCAGTTACCCGGAAGGCGGACCCCAATCTTCCGTTCTCAGTACAGGACATTATTTTATCTGCAACGATGTTATCAACGATCTTAAACTACCCGATTGGGTTGCTTTTTCGCAAAGTCGTGGAATTAATTCCTGCATGGTGCTACCCATCAATAAATCGGGAAAAATAATCGGTACGCTGAATCTGTACTCAGCCGAATTAAACTTTTCAGGACCTGATGAAATTAAACTACTGATTGAGCTGACTGGTGATATTTCCTTTGCCCTTGATCTTTTTGAAAGAGACAAAAAGCATGTAGAAGCAGAGGAGCGCATTGTAAAAAACGAACAACGCTTTCGGGCATTGGTTGAAAACAGCAGTGATGCCATGATGATTCTGTCTGCCAAAGGTGAAGTGTTGTATGCCTCCCCGTCGATTGAAAGAATTCTTGGATTCAACGAAGATGAGTTTCTAAAAGTAAATTTAGCATCCTTGGCACATCAAGACGATCTTCCCGTACATATCAAAATGTGGGAAGAAGCAATGATTGCTACCGGAGTCCCAACCTCCTCCTACTCGACCAGAGTATTAAAAAAGAATGGGACAACGCGGTGGATCATATCGACAATGACCAGCATGTTGCACGATCCTTTGGTCAATGGCGTTGTAGTAAACTTCAGAGATGCTACTGAAGAAGTACTGATTGCCGAGCAGCGGGAATTTGACAAGAACAATCTCGATGCGCTTATAAACAACATGTCCGATCTGTTGTGGAGTGTTGACCTCCAATTCAGACTGATTACATCCAACCAACCTTTTGATGAAATGATTAAGATTAATTTCGGTCATGTACTTGAGAAAGGTGAAAACGTTCTCGATGCTTCGCACACCCCCGAAATGCACCAACAATATATACAATTCTACGAGCGCGTGTTTGCAGGAGAATCGTTTACCGAGATAAGTCACTTTCAAATTCCCTTCGAATCCTGGACAGAAATTTCCTATTCCCCCATCTGCAAAGGCGAAGAAGTAGTCGGAGCGGCTTGCCATTCAAGGGACATTACCGAATCGAAACTTGCTGAACGAAATATTCTTCTGAGCGAGTCCAGATTAAAAGAAGCACAAGCAATTTCACACATCGGCAATTGGGAATATGATCTGGAGAGCAATGTTCACATCTGGTCCGATGAACTGTATTCCATCTTTGGTGTCCGCGCGAAAAATAGAAAACCATCAATGGATCTATTTTTATCATTTGTCCATCCCCAGGATATTTCCAAAATTAAGCGGGAAGTAGAAGATGCTTTTGTTTCGCTTCAAGCAACATCCTACAACTTCCGGTTCATCCGCGCCGATGGTGCATTGAGATATGGACGCACCGAACGAAAGTTTGAGTTTGACCAAGTTGGTAAACCTATTCGGTTACTCGGCGTATTACACGATATAACCGCCAGTAAATTGATCGAAGAGGAGCGAGAAAAAATGATTTCGAGTCTGGTTCAACACACAAAAAACCTGGAACAGTTTACGTCGATCATCTCCCACAACCTTAGAGCACCTGTGGCCAACATTCTTGGTCTTTCAAACGTTCTGAAGAACGATATATCCGCGGAAGACCGGAGTAAAAGTGAACAGTATCTTTTTTCGGCTACAACTCAGCTGGATGAGATGCTGAAAGATCTGAACATAATTCTACAGCTTAAGTCGGAAATTAATGAATACAAGCAAACGGTGCATTTTGCAGAACTTGTTGACACCATCAAGTCCAGTATCAGCGCGCTCATCGAACACAATGCTGCCCGGATAATCACAGACTTTGGTCAGCAGAAAAGCATTTCCTCGCTCAGAAGTTACCTCTACAGTATATTCTACAATTTAATACTCAACAGTATCAAATACAAACAACGTGGTGTCCCTCCAATCATTCACATCAAAAGTGAATTGATTCAGGATAAAATAAGAATTACCTTCCAGGACAATGGTATCGGCATTGACCTGGAAAAACATGGTTCAAATGTGTTTGGACTTTACAAGCGCTTCCATGATCACACAGAAGGAAAAGGTCTTGGACTTTTCATGGTGAAAACACAGGTAGAAACCCTTGGTGGCACTATCCGGGTCGAAAGTACAGTGAATCACGGCACCGAGTTTATTATAGAACTTCCGATATAAAATAAATCCAGAATGCATCCATCACCCAAATACAAAACTGCCATTCTCATTGACGATAATAACATTGATAATTTCATCAACGGACAAATACTTTCGTCAAACCCATTTTCGCAGAAGAAATTTATAGCTACCAACGGTCAAGTCGCTCTCGATCTGATTCACAACCTGATCATCGGAAATGAAACCGGAGAACCAACGTATCCTGATATACTCTTCGTTGATCTGAATATGCCGGTAATGAACGGCATCGAATTCATCAAAGAATTCAAACAAATGGAACTTCCTAAACTGAAAGCGTGTAAAATAGTTGTCTTAACCTCTTCTATTCATGATGCAGATAGAGCCGAGGTGCAGAGAATTGACAGTGAAATCGTGTTTCTGAACAAGCCGCTTACCGAAGAAATGCTGAGTAGCTTGTGATTTAAAGCTAATCTGAAATGAGGACTATTAGTTCGGCTCAACTTCCACCTTCTGCTGCACGAATTCAATCTTCTCACGGTTCCCTCCAATTGTAATTACCGGAACTCCATCGCCGTCGAAATAATTCATGCTGTCTTTTGTATTCACCGGCTGCAGATTCTGTTGTAACATTTCGGCCGGATATATAAACCTTCCGCGCAATTCAGTGGTTGCAGGAAACTGTTCCTTCACTTCTTCCGGAACTCCTGCATTGAACAGCTTCTGATCGTAATTCGTTGCAACCAGTGAATCGCACCATCCAGATCCGGCGTAAATGCGCATCGTGTAATCGCGTTGACTCTGATCATGTACCACCATCTGCTTTCCCGCACGAACATAGAGCGCCCTTTCCATGAACGGTGCTTCTTCCTGTCGTAGGAAAATTATTAAATCACATTCACTGTCGTTGTGGACAAACAGGGACGCACGTTGCGTTGGATACACTTCACGTCCTGGCGACAACCACTCTTTGTACAACAGTGCACCATTGTCAGGACGATTTGGATCTTTAACCGGATCCATCGGGTCGCCGCTCATAATCTTGGTTTGTGATATGGTGTACAACTCTTCTGCAATCAGTTCATTGAGATCAATGTTCTCCATGCGTTTGCTGATCTTGAACATCTTTTCATCCAGTACTTTCTGTTCAATATAGGCTTGCTCCTGCTTTTCTTCGAGAAGAGCATCTGAAGACTTTCCAATGTCCGTTTGCCGCCAGGCAATGAACGCAACGATGAGCACCGCCGGAATAATCCACAGCAAGTGATTCATGTTGAATTTTTCCTTGTTCGCGACTTCCTTTTCATTTTCCCACTGTGTGAGCTGAATGTTCCGTTGCGCATGGATGTCGTTACTCACCTGAAGTAATTTCAACCGCGTGAGCATGCCGGCCGGCTGCGCGTAGACTTTCATTTCATTACGCTGCCAGATCGCGAACTCCATAATCTCAATTCCAAAACGATCGCGGAAATTCTGCAGGCGAGGCGGCAGTCGGTTGAGCAAGTGCATCATCACCGGACTGATTCTTCCGTAAACATCGAAAGGCAATGTTTTACGATTGAGCTTCACTTCCACAAGTTCCTTCAGCAGTTCTTCCGCCGTAAATTCAATCAGACGGTAAAAAGCGTCGCGGAATAATGTTCCGAATGGTTCAATCCATTGCTCCAGCAATTTTACTTGCTCGAGATTCGCGGAACGAACTGCATCTGCCATTTTCTTCATCACGGCAGTGTGAATGAACGGAAACACGAATGAATAAAATTCAGGATCGCCATAGATTCCACCAACAGGGTGAACTTTAGGGTGAATGTATCCTTCAGAAATTAAGCGGAATAAAACTTCATCGTGCAGAATACGCTGGTGATAATTCCAATGTGCAGCATCAATTCTGTATTCGCGAAAATATTCATTGATCTCTTCACTTCCACGCACATTTCCGCCAATCCTCGCAGCGAAATAAGCATCGCTCAAAGTCTGCGTATCAAATGGCTTGTCGCGGAACTGCTGGAGGAAAGAAGGATAATATTGCTTCCTGGAATTCAATGTTATTTCTTTTTGTGCTTTCCGATAAAATTTCCCGCGTCAAGATACCAGATCAGCTTCAATGAAATGCTGTTGCTTTCCGGACCATCGAACATGTGATTAAGATCCTCCGCATAGTTGCCGACTAATACATCAGACGATGAAAGAATGGAATTTTTGTACGTCACAATCAACTCGCTACCCGGCTGAAACACCCATGTGTAAATGAGATCGATATTGAAGGCATTGAAGCTGACATCCGCGTCGCCAGCATAATCATAATGTTCGAGCGTTCCATCCGGCTGAAGATCGAAATACTCGCGGTAAGAAACTTCTGACCAGTAATGACGCACACGTAAGGATAATCCCATTTTGGGAGTGAAAATATACGTTGTCGTAAGCGTATTCGTTACTGTATTCATGCCACGCAAACCGAATACAATGTGATCGGAAGAAGCTCCGTAAACGTAACCGATGTTGTCGTGTTTCAGTTCGTGCTCCCACTTATAGACAATGAACAACTTGTCGCTTGCCCGATAGCGTGGGCCTATTGAATAGCGGAATATGGTTCTGTAGCGTTCAAGAAATATTCTGTAGGATGATGAAATGTCGAGCGCGAGAATCTTCCGGTAATCCGACGACATAAACCCACCGAGCTCATAATTCTCCGGATACAAAAGATATCGCAACGGAGTTCGTGTTTCGAAAAAGTCGTTTGCCTTGATTGGACTCGCCAACCAGTTTGCACCAATGGTCATGAAATTCCGGAAAGTAAAAATGTGCCGACCGGTAACTGTGAAAAACGTTCTCCAGTTTGAGTCGAACATAAACGACATGTCAGCATTTACCTCGTTCACTGTCCACAGCACTCTTCCAAAAGGAGTAAATATATTATAACCTAAGGTTACTCCGTGACTGTAATAATTATTGCGGTCGAGATAGCCCATATCGTTGCTGTCAAAAGTATTGCTCACAAGGTGATGACGATATTTTAGAATCAATGGACCTTTCACTTTTCCACCTTCGATGTGATAACGATATCCAGTGACACCGTTCTCACCGATTTCTTCAGTCAAACTGTAATCGCCATACCCTTCAACGGCGTACTTGTTGTCCTTGTTTGCGGCTCGGAACTGAATACTGTTCACCATAGCATCTTCGCCGTAATTCGAACGAAGAACAGTAGTATTCATGAACCCGATGTACGAATACTTTCCGATGATCTGTTCAGCCACAAAGCAATTGTAGTTCGTAAGCGGTGATGTCTCGATTTCACGTGTTTCGCCAGTAATTGAATTTTCCACAGTGGCATACGCAGGAGCAGCAACAGCATTGAAAAATCCGAGACCGAGCTTATTCTTCGTACGTCCCGAAAGTTTGAGTCCGTTATACAGTCGCGTACTTCCTGGATTAGAAGTAATCTGTTCGTCTGCTTCTAATTCATTCGTGACGGAGAAATATCCAGCTGGCCTCGCTCCTATTCTTCGTGAGTAGAACAAATCGTTTCGGTTGAACAACTCTGTTCCTTCGGTGAAGAAATATCTTCGCTCATCGTATCGTACTTCGAAAGGAGAAAGATTGAGAACGAGATTATCGCTCAACGTCTGACCGAAATCGGGAATGAGTGTAAGATCGAGTGTGAAGCTTTCATTCAGTCCGTATTTCACATCCATTCCGCCATTGAGAGAAGTAGTAGATTGTGCATCGTACAATTCGTAATACCCAGAAACGTACGGCAACAACGCAAGTCGCAAGGGCGCATTAATTCCTGAAATGCCTGTAAGATCGCCACTCTGATTTACAACTCCACTCACATTCTGGTCGACGGTATTCCACCACGATTGCTCGCGATAACGTCGGATGGTGCGGGTGTAATTTACTCCCCACAACTGTTGATCGGCTTTCGGGAAACGCAATGCTGAATAAGGAATTTTCATTTCTACCGACCAGCCCAACGAGTCAATCGAAATATCGCTGTACCACACCGAGTTAAGCGAGACATCCGATTTGTCGAACACATATCGTGAATCGGTTTGTACACCAGCCGCAGTTACAGCGAATAGAAATGCATTTCTTCTGTCGTGATACGGATCAAACATCACAGCGAATGCATCGGTATTGTTCTGCCATTCATCACGAGGACCAAGTTGATGCAAAATGGAATCTGGTGATGAATCATGCATTCGTGCACCAACGAAAATTGCGTCATCGGTGTAAATGATTCTGACCTCTGTGCGCTGCATGGATATTTCTCCCGGTCGCGGAGCTGCTTGTATGAAATCATCAGCAGGAACTGCCTTGCGCCAGGTTTCTTCATTCAATATTCCGTCAATTGCTGGTACAGAATCAACTCGAATCGCAGTATGTGAACGGACAAGTCCTTGCGCAGAAAGGCCGCAATTCAACAGAAAAATAAATAGAATGATGTGGGAACGCACCAAGCTAAAGTTACGCATTAGGTCAGAATCATGCGCATATTGGAAACGACTGTATCCGTGTCTTTCCGGATGAGCGCTTCCCCTTTGCAGTCGACTCCGGAAAGGAGCAGTAACTGTTTGCCGGGTAACTCAAAACGTTCCAATGAAAAATGAAGATGTTCGAGGTCGCCCATCAATCCTTCGAGAAAAAACGTATCGATCTTTCCGACTTCTTTTTCGAGAATGTAAAATGATCCGTTGACATTTTTAACAACAGGTTTGTCCTCAATTACAAAATCGCAAAGTGGAAAAAGTGTATCGGCCAGAAAAAGCTCTTCGAGATTACTCGTCTTGCGTTTTTTCCCTTCAGAGCGGATCTCCATCCACGACAGTTTGTTCACCACACTGCCGCGAGAAACCTGCAATGTAATGTCGCGCCACGATTTTAGTCCGCGTTCTCCAAATGGTTCATAGAATTCAAGATCGAGAAC
>CAYUTR010000195.1:0-9487 GCA_964447465.1 uncultured Chryseobacterium sp. | reverse complement strand
TCACACCGTCGATGGTGACTTCAGGAAGTTCGCGTCCGTAGAGCTTGTACGATTTCGACATCGCGATCTGTTCTTTTCCGTTGGGAAGTTTTTCATACACAACAAGAACAGCTTCTCCACCGGTTTCCGCACGCAGCACCCAAAGCGAATCTTTCTTCGTTACTGTTCCGCCTTTGAGTTCTACGCGACTCAGTTTATTTTTCCCTTTGAACGTAATCTTCACGGGATAATCTTCACGCACGTAGAACCACGAATCGTTCGGCGTAAGCGTCACCGTTGTGTTCAGGGATTTAACCATGAAAGTGTCGGTTTGCGCGCCGACACTATTCACGATTAAAAATGTTATGATTGTGGCAATGGTAACTCTCATGATTTCTCTTTAACGGTTCCTGTAAGATCTGAAATTCCAAGCATGCCTCTCGCGGTAGCGCCGTTCTTGACAGCCGACGTGGAAACATTGAACTTAAATATAGCTGCTTCTGCCTTATCTTTTTTCATTTTCTCGATGGCAGCGTTGAAATCGTCCGTATTGCAAACTGCAAGTCTTCCGTCTTTAGTTACCGCCCACAACATGTTATCGGCGAGTGTATCGAATTGGAATGCAGCCAGGTTGTAATACTGGTACAGCGCATTGATGTTTTTCTGCACGAGGAATACTTTTCCGACCTCAAGCGGTTTATCATTTGCACCATCAGCTGTTTTCGCGAAAATCTGCATTCCTTCAGGCATAGAGCTCGGACAATCTGAATTCCACATTCCGAAATCGGAGATGATGAACTCACGCATGATCATCGTTTCCTGTGTGCCCTGCAGGTTGGCAGCCGCGCGCATCTGACGCGCACGTTCTGCCAGCGTATCGTTAACCCACAAACGATGACGATCTAAATCCTGCATTGCCTGCTCATTCGCCGAGGCCAAATTTGCTTCACGTTCTTCACGCTGCTTCTTTGCTTTTTCGTAGTCAGCATTTCGCTGCTCCCACGATTTCTGCGCCGACGCAAAATCTTTCTGATCAACAACAGGTTGCGTGATGTACATCGCTTCACGTGTTCCTGCGCTGAATGTAACTCTGAAATTGTTTTTGTTCTTGATGCGATTGATTACAACATCTTCCCACTGCACTTTTTTGTCTTCTTTGTTGTACGGCGTCTGAACTTCATCTACTTCGAAACGCACACCTTTGTATGCAACAAGCTCAGGGAATTCATTCGGATTGAATGCAATCGCAAACGATGGTTTGTTCTTGTCGGCAACTTTCGGCGCAACCGGCGGTTCTGTCATCACGATTGTTGTTGCAGCATCGGAACTAGTGTCTTCGCTTGGCGGATTGTACGTCACCGCTTTCGCGTCATTGATATACTTCCATTGTTTCGCAGCGGTATCGAGATAGTACGTGTTGAAACGATCTTCGTCTGTGTTCGAAACAATCGCAACATGAATCATAGAATCCGGATTCACTTTCAACGGCTTTCCGTTCTGCCATGCAGAGATTTCAATCATGCCGGCCGATTCGAAATGATATTGCGTTCCCGCAGAATCATACGTCATCGGAATTCCCGCCATGAAAATTTTCGCGGGATCGTGGAATTCTTTGTAGCGCAATTCCACTGCACCGCTCACTGGATTTCCTGCACTATCTAAAAATGCAGAATGCGGAACACTGATGATGCTTCCGTTACTGTTGAAGAACATTCCGCCTGCAGTTGCGTCAACGGTGAATCCTGTATCGGCATCATTTGCTCCTTCGAAAAGCGGTGTAATGAACGCCGGATTTTCTGCCATCGTTGCTTCATCGCTATTCGTGATCAGGTACGTTCCTCCAATGAGCACAACTCCTGTTACAGCAGCGAGCACGTAGAACTTCGCTGTTTTGAAAAACGAAGGCTGCTTCGCGGTGTAAGCATTCATGAACGCGTTGAAGTCCTGTCCCTTCGCAATGTCCGACTCCGACAACGGTTCCTGGTTTTTGTTGATGTTGTAGTTTTCCATGACTCTTATCCCAATTGGGTGTAAATTGTTTTCAGCCGGTCGAGTAAACGATATACTCTTGCTTTGGCTGCGGTTTCACTGATTTCCAGAATTTCGCAGAGATCTTTGAATGGAATCTTGTCGAAGAACCGCATTTGCATGATGGACATTTCTTCCGGTTCGAGTTGCTGTAGCGCTTTCATCAGCTTCGCGTCGGTTTCCGCAGTGTTCTCTGCACCGATTTCTGTGAGCACATCCGAAACCTGTTCGTCGTCGATGTTCACCGCCTGGCGTACTTTGCTTCTGCGGTAAAACCGATTCAGTTCATTCAGTGCAACACGAAACAGGAAAGCAGAGTAGGGAACTCCCTGTGCTTTGTACTTTCCTATGTTTTCAAGTGCCGACATGAATACTTGTTGCGTAATGTCTCTCGCATCGTCTTTACTCGTGGTTCGTCCGTAAACGAAACTGAGAATGCGTGCGTAGTACCGGTTATACAATGGTCCAAAATGTTGCGGATTCTGCTTTGCAGCTTCTATCTCCGCTTCTTCTGTAGCAATGTCGCTCCGGGTGGCGTGGTACCGGGATTCGATTGTCATAAATGTTCCTTTTGCGGTGAGGTACATGAATTATTGCCTTTAGTACAGGCATAAGGCACGTGGTCCGGAAAAGTCACTGCAAGATGGGAAAATGTGCTCAGTTCTCCGTTCTCAGTGCTCGGTTTGGCGAAAATCCGCGAATCCAAGGCATAGTCTAAGCAGAGATCGTGGTCCTCACGGCGTGGTGTCGGGATCGTATCCCGACACAGCCGAGAGTCTTGGTTCTCACGACCGTGCCGAGATCCAGGTTCTCACGAGTTCTACGATTTTGCGAGCGAATACGACACCTTCACCCACTTCAAGAGTTGAGCTGTAACATCTGCGGTGTCAGCAACCGAAACATAATGCGCATATTTCTTCTTCGCATACTGCAGAGATTTCTCAATCGGAAATTCTTCAGTTTTCTCCGGCAGAAAAAACGAAACCTTGAAATGATCTTTCTTCACGGTCACTCCGCAGAATGTTCCGGCGCGTTTGAAGTAGATCGCGGTCTTCACCGGAGAAATATTTACATCGCCGAATTTCAACAAAGCATTTTCCAGCTTGTCGTAAGCCTTGCGTAATGCAGCAGGTTTATCCTTGAAGTGTTTGTCGACATTACCTTGATAACACGAATGCAAAACATTCTTTACAGCGAAAGGACGTTTACATTCGGGGCAAATCCACATGATGATTAGTTGATTTCTAATTTCCGATTAGCTGATGCTACACAGGAATTGTTACTGTGTGATGATCAGTTGCTGATTGTACGGCGTTGCACCGTTCACCGTAATCTCGGCGGAATAAGTTCCCGCAGCCAGTGTTGAAGTATCTACGTGAACGATCTGCTCTGCTGCTGAATTCGTTTGCGTAAGAACAAGTTGTCCGAGCGAATTGTAAATATTCACGGTGACATTTTCTCCGGGTTGTTGCAGCCACACATTCCATCCTGAAACAGTTGTGCATGGATTTGGATACGTCGTAACAATTCTCGTTGCAGAAATTTCAGGATATCCTGTCATCGTTCCGGTGCTGCAGAT
This sequence comes from uncultured Chryseobacterium sp., assembly GCA_964447465.1. Lineage (GTDB taxonomy): Bacteria > Bacteroidota > Bacteroidia > Palsa-965 > Palsa-965. The sequence continues at coordinate 5,901 of CAYUTR010000195.1, read as the reverse complement.
GCACATTTGTCCCACTGAATTGACCATGGTCACAGTACATGGGAATGCACATAGTGACCAGTATGTCGTATCGACAACAGTTGGTCCGCCCATTATTACACACCCCGGAGGATTCATGTTATAGGTGGTAACATTGCCGCCACATCCTGCTGCGGATGCCTGTACGGCCCACACTCCGTTACATCCGCTTGTAGGTGGTATGATGTACCATGTAGGAATTACCGTCTGCGCATTGATCTTCGCGCAAAATAAAAGCAACAGCAATACTGCAGAGAGTAGAGTTTTTTTCATGTTGAATGGTTTAGCCAATGGAAAGTTACATTATTTATTCGTGCTGCTCTAACGAAGATTGATTCATGTTATATTTCCGGTGTCAAACGTCAATGGACACACCAGAAAACATCTTCACTCCTGATGAAATGCGGAACCGCGAGTATCGCACGCGTCTTGGCGTTTCGCAGGATGCAGATAGTCGCGCGATTGAAGCTGCGTTTAAGCGCGAGCAGGGTCGGTACCACAAACTGATTACCGAAGGGAAAACAGAATACAGAGAATCTTATTACCTGCTTGAGGAAGCGTACATCGCATTGATCAATCAGTTGCCGGAAGAACCATCTGTTGCACCGCAGCCATCTGTATCAGAATCCCGACACCACCCGACACCATCACCACCACCGCCGAGAAAACCAACAACACCACTTGCACTCGTAGTTCAGGTGTTGATTTTTATAGTGTGCAATGTTCTCGTGTTCGGTTACATGTACGTCAGACCACCCGGTAGTTCTCCGATAATTCCCGGAGTAGTTTGTGGAGCTGTAGGAATATTCGCTGCCATAAGATTCTCGCGAAAGGGCAGAGAAGATTACGCAGGAAGAACATTGATACTGACCATCGCCTTGTGTGTGAATGTTGTGATCACGTATTCGAAATTTCAACAGCAGTTGCTTTATGTCGACAATCAGAATGCGTTTGAAGTTGTGATCAAAGTGAATGGAGAACCGATCGATACGCTGTACAATTTCGAGTGGAGGAAAAATTTTATCCGACCGGGCAATTACACGTTTGCAGCTTACAAAATTCCGGACGATTCACTTGTAGAAGCATTCGATGCAGTAATCAGTCTGGATAGTCGTACTATGTACAATGTGTTATCCTCGGGCGAATACCTGGCGGGAACGGAAGGATATACCGACAATCCGATTTATATGTACTACAGCGGAATGTCTTCACCAAGCTATCCTGAATCGTCGATTAAACTAAGATGGTTTGACCTTAACTACGATTACATTTTTGAGTCGGCACCGTATGAAATTACTTCTTTCAAAACTGCGTTCAGTTCCGATCATGAAACGCAGGAGCGGACGTATATCGTAAGGAAGTAACGCGGAGACGCGGAGAAAGCGGAGGCGCGGTGATTAGGGATCCTGATACCACCCATTCTCCGCGCCTTCTTTTTTTCTCCGCGTCTCCGTGTATAAAAAATTGAAGCGCGGATGCCGTAGGCAATCCGCGCTCCTCGCACACCAGTCACAGTAAGAACTACCGCGACACGATTATCCTCTTGGTGACCTTGCCTTCTAATGTTGCGAGCTCTACGAAATAAAGCCCGGGCTGTTGGTCACTCAAATCAATGCTTGTTGGTATTGGTTCAACATCTGTTGCCTTATGTTCTTCAACAGTTGTGCCAAGTGTATTAAATACTGTAAGTGAAATCAATACGTTGCTGTCGGCATTCACTTTAAAAACTCCTGCACTCGGATTCGGATAAAGATCGCCGACACTGTTTGACACAGTTTTGTTGTTATCGTTTTGTACCGGCATTGTATTCTTGTGCATCGGGTCACTCACCACTACTGCATCAGGAATAAAAACGGTGCTCAGCTTAAATCCGTCGAGCCACACACCTGAATTTGATGTGTTGTTAATTACCCGCACGGAAATATATTTTCCATTGTCGGGAGCAGTGAAGCGGATTATAGTTTCGATCCAGTCCATTGTGATTGACTGTGCAGACACAGTATACAATACTTCACCTTGCAGAGAATCAGTTGCGCTCAAACCAATCTGTACATTCGGAGAAATAGGTCCACGTCCGCGTGTCCAGAACGACAAAGTATATTGACTGCCTTTCGCAAGCGGCTGATTCAGCTCGAGTGTTACGGCTTCTGAAGTAACACCTTTCTCGACATTTGTTGCAAGACCGATGAACCAGTTGCCTTCTTTCGCATCACCTTGTCCGCAATTTGTACTCGCGATATCAGGGCGACGGAAACTGCCGAATGCATGTGTATTTTTTACGTTGGCGTTAAACACTTCTACCGAAGTATTGATCAGGCAATTGTTGCCGTTTTTTTCAAAACCACCATTAATGAAATCTTGTCCAAAAAGGACCGCGGGGAGCGGCAGAACTAAAGTCAGTGCCGCAATACGCAAGAAGTGTAGCTGTTTCATGTGTGCGAGAGATAAAATGAAACTTCTTGAGAGTAGCTGTTATTATTATAACTCTATCCGGTTTAAAAAGTTACAAAGGCCGGACAATAAAAGAAGATGCAATGCGTATGCCAGAAACGCAAGCAGATTGTAAAACTCTGATAATCAGCAATACGCGAAAGTAGTAGGCCGACTAGTGTAGAACGTAAAAGCTTGTTAAATCGTGTGCCTGAAGATGTTTATACCCGTCAATTTTCTGTCAACGGACACCACCTCATTAGTAATATCTTCGCGTACCCCATGAAAATGCACGAACGTCCGACCGCTGCACGAGTGAACTTCTGTACCCATTTGAGGTGGGCACTTCTTGTCCTATATATATGTATGACTATTAATGCTGATGCACAATTTCAGCGTTACCGGAATTTTGATGTGAAGGACGGGCTGCCGAGTTCGGAAGTCTACGATGTGTTGCAGGACAGCAAAGGATTTCTTTGGTTCAGCACAGATCTGGGTGTAAGTAGATACGATGGATATGAATTCAGAAACTTTACAACTGAAAACGGATTACCTGACAACACAATTTTCAAAATGTATGAAGATCATGCTGGTCGGATCTGGTTTACTTCGTTCTCTGGTAAGCTCTCGTATTTCCTGAATGATCGGATTTATTCGTTACCGTGTAATGATGTATTAACGAAAACTACACATGGATATTTTTTCTGTTCAATTTATGTAGACAGGGGTGATACTATCTGGGCCGGCACCACGAGTGGAATGTCTTACAGCATTGCTCCAGGTTGGACGGCAGGCGACGTTGACAGTAGTGCACATTCACGAGGGAGTTCGTTTCTGAAGTTAATTGATGGTGTTGGCTTTATCTACGGTGGTGGCATGATGGTTGATTCAAGTCTGTCTGTCTACAACAAGGTGGACGAGAAAATTTATTCCATCGGGTTGCCTGATGTTAAAGGCACAGAAGTAGGAAGGCGGATGTTCTTCATGAGACTATCAGATGGAAATTTTCTCGCCACTGCGAACGCTCACATCATTACATTTAATTCATCGGGCGTGCTGCATTCCGCAGAACTGAACGCGATCGGAATTTCTAGTACTCAGTTACCGGACGGATCGGTTGTGACCGGAACATATAGTGGTATAGAGGTGTGGAGCGATGCCCAATTCAACAGCCGACGAACTACTTCAAAGTTTGATCAGAAGATTGTAACGGATGTTCTCCGCGACACCGAAGGCGGAATGTGGTATTGTACCGAAGGGAACGGTGTCTATTGTTCTGCGAATAGCACTTTTCTTTATTACACAGCCGATGATGGTTTGCCAGAGACAAAAATTACAAGCGCAGCAATCCATGGCGATATTATTTATACCGGACATATTGACGGATCTATTTGTCGACTGCAGGGGCAATCGGTCCGGAGGCTGATTCCGGAAACGGCCGAAGATTATCCAGGCACGTCCAACAGAATCACGTCCATTATCGAATTCAACGAGCATGAAGTACTTGCGTCTACCGCCAATTGCTATTATGCGATCGGCACTTCAGATTCCAAGGTGCGAACGATTCAGGAGAGTGGTTGTAAAAAAATGATTCTCGGTCAGGACAGAAGTATTCTCGCATTCCGTTTCAGGAGGCTGACCACATTCAGCAACGCAGAATTACATGTGCTGGACAATGTTGGTTTTAGTTTGTACGCAGATAATATCTATCAGGACCGTTCATACACAACATGGATTTGCGCGATCAATGGGTTGTGGACCTGCGATAGTATGAATCATCTCAAATATCTTGGCGACAGTATACCGGACCTTGCAACACGGGTAACCGCAATTACACAATCGGCAGATGGAATAATATGGGCTGCAACCCGTGGCAGCGGTGTGGTGATGATTTGTAAGGATACCGTGTACCGCGTTCAGCGCTCCGATGGCCTCGCATCGAATATGTGCAGGTCGTTGTATGTCGATGATAAAAATACAATTTGGGTTGGCACTACATCTGGCTTGAGCCGCTTGCAATATTCTCTAAACGATTCTCTGCACTATCAAATACTTAATTACACTTCTGAAAATGGCTTACTCAGCAATGATGTAAATGAAATAGTAGGAGCCAAAGACAGATTGTGGTTGATACATACCAGTGGAATTTCAGTATTCAATCCTGCTGAAGTGCCCATTGGTAAATTCGCGCCACCTGTTTACATCACCGGTATAATGGTGAATGGAGATTCGGTGTCTGCTGCAGATAGTTCATTCGGATATGAAGAAAATGGATTTAGTTTTTCATTCGTAGGATTATCGTTCCGCGATCCCGGAAAAATAAATTACCGCTATAAACTTGAAGGAGCAGACCATGAGTGGATTTACACTAAAGTGACATCGGCAACCTATCAAACTTTGGAGCATGGAGATTATCGATTCATTGTTCAGGCCAGCTCTAATGAAGGTGTATGGAGTACGAAAGAAGCGGCAATTGGCTTTACAATTGCACCGGCGTGGTGGCAGACGTGGTTGTTCCGCACAGCGATTGTATTCCTTATCGCACTTCTGATTTACGTAGGATTCCGAGCACGTGTCCGGCAGATCAGAAATCGTGAAGAAAAAAAATCGGCGTTGCAAAACCGCATAGCCTCATTCGAGTTGAACGCACTGCGGGCACAGATGAATCCTCACTTCGTTTTCAATGCCATTAATTCGGTTCAGTACTTCATTACAGAAAATGATCCGGATTCTTCTCAGCGATATCTCACAAAGTTTGCCAAGCTGATACGCTATGTGGTCGATAATTCAAGACTGTCTTACATCTCGGTGAAAGCAGAAATTGAAGCACTCACTTTATATCTCGAACTCGAGTCGTTGCGCTTTGGTAAACGCATGACTTATTCCTTCGAGATCGGTGATGAAGTGGATATTGAGTTTGTTCAGATTCCATCCATGATCATACAGCCATACGTAGAAAATTCGATCTGGCACGGTATCATGCACAAAGAAGGAGCCGGGGAAATCAAAATCAAGTTTTCGATTGTTGATGACATGTTGAACTGCGTGATTGAAGACGACGGCGTGGGACGCGAAAAGTCGAGAGAGATCAAAATGAACAAACCACACAGTACACATAAGTCCGTGGGTATGACAAATACACGTGAGCGGTTAGAAATAATCAACCAGGTGTCAAATACGAATGTGAGTGTAACAATTACCGATTTATATTCGGAGAATAATACTGCATGCGGTACGCGGGTGGAATTCAAGGTGCCGGTGAATCACAACTAATAAAGCGCTAATCATGATCAACGTAATTATTGTCGACGACGAGGAAAAAAGCAGAAATGCACTGCGTAACATGCTGACCAAACATTGTCCGGATGTGCAGATTACAGATCTCTGCGATTCAGTAGATGCGGCTGTTACAAGTATCCGCCGGGAGAAACCTCAACTGGTTTTTCTGGATGT
>CAYUTR010000194.1:4949-9490 GCA_964447465.1 uncultured Chryseobacterium sp. | reverse complement strand
GAGGCTTTTCAGAAATCCGTCTTCATCCTGAAACGATTTCTGAAACTCAACACGTCCGGCTTCTTCCTGGTAATGTTTTGTGCGTACAGCGTCTTCTTCGCTGTAAGATGTTGTTTCAAATAAGTTCAGCGAGCACAGATACGGCCAATACTCCGCAGGATCTTCGGGTAATTCAGGAACGGTAATTCCCGGAATATTTTCTCTCACCACGGCGCGTTCCGCCGGATTGTCATCCAGAAAAACCATCGAATCAAACCCGATGTTCAGCACTTTCTGAATATGAAGAATGTTATTCACTTTCGATTCCCAGTTTGCGACAAACACTGCAAAATCATCGCGACGTAAAATCATGTCGGGATGTTTGTCGAATGGTTCCAGCGCAATCGCTTCGGTATTCTTGCTGCAAACACAAAGAAGAATTCCTCTTTCCTTCAGAAGCTTCAGCCAACGTTGCAGGTTGCTAAATGCTTTTCCTGTGCCCAGTTCACCGATTTGTATCCGTTCAATTCCATCGTCTCCAATCACTCCGCCCCATATCGTGTTATCGAGATCGACGATCACGCATTTATTCACTACTCCTTTCGCCGCCAAAATAATATCCGCAACCGATCGTGCGGCAAGTGGAAGAAAATCCAAACTGTAGTCCATGTCCGCATTTACTTTCATGCGAATGTCGAACGTGTTTTGGGTTCGGAGTAGGTCAAAATCGGCTATGAAAACGTTATCAGAATACATTGTAAGTCCCAATAACAAATGATTAATTCGACGTGATTGGTGAACCCAGCTTTGGTCGACCTTATTCGCGAAGCTTCCGAAAACAGAATCGTCAAACAGAGGTAAATTTGACAAGATTACTTTCGCACTCGAATGAGCCGCAACCGTTTGCCTTAGCAGATTTGCCCAGGCGCAATAATTACTGCTAAACTTTGAACGTATTTCTGTAGGTTGAGTGGTAAACCGCTTATGCTCGTTGTATGGAGATGGAAGTATGACAACAAAATCTGCTTTAAACTTATACAAGGCAGAATTTGCATCCATCACCTGCATATCAATCTGCCCGATATCCGCTTCGTAAATCTGGAAGTCAAATCCGCGTTCAATTCCCCATCCACGCAAAGCCTGAACAAAAAGCTGCGTTGAAAAATCTCCAAGCACAGCCACGCGTACTTTCGGGAAAGCGCCCGTGTCCTTCTTCAGGTTTTTTTTGAGTGTTGTAAAGTCGAGGCTCATTGGCAAATGGAATGTAAATGTAACCGTTCAGTTTTACATCCGGATGCATTAAAATCTGATATTTGACATTCATGATTTTCAACTCCGCTGTATTCGCAGTTTTTCTTGTACTGATTTACGCAGTGTATTGGATGATGTCGCGCAAAACGGTCCGCTTCCAGAACATTGTGCTCATTCTTGCAGGGTGCTGGTTCTATGGTGCCTGGGATGTGCGCTTTCTCGGATTGCTCATTGCTAGTGGAACTGTCGACTTTTTCATCGCCCGGGAAATTGAAAAATCACCCGCATCGAAAACGAAACGTTGGTGGATGTTGCTGTCTTTACTGATCAACATCGGAGTTCTGGTTTACTTCAAATACCTCGGGTTCTTCGCAGAATCATTTTCAGACTTGCTATCCTACTTAGGAATGCAATCCGGATTTGTCACCGAACAGCTGATATTGCCATTGGGTATTTCGTATTACAGCTTCCTGAAATTCGGTTACATTCTCGACGTGTGGCGCGGACAACAGAAGGCAGAAACATCGCCTGTTACTTTTTTCACGTTCATTCTTTTCTTCCCCTACATGCTCGCAGGTCCGGTTGAACGCGCAGGCAACATGCTTCCACAGCTTAGGGAAAAAAGAATCTTCAGTCAGCCTGAAACATCAATTGCCCTCCGAATCATTCTTTGGGGTTATTTCAAAAAAGTGGTGATTGCCGATCGCCTGGCACAAGTTGTCGATCCCGTTTTTAGTCATTCAGATTCGTACAGCGGAAGCGCGCTCGCAGCAGCTATCCTTTTGTTTCACATCCAGCTTTATGCCGACTTTTCCGGCTACTCCGATATTGCGCGAGGTGTTGCAAAGCTGTTTGGCATCAACATCATCAACAACTTCAATCGTCCCTTCTACGCCACATCGCTGAGAAAATACTGGAGACAATGGCATATTTCAGTTTCAACGTGGTTCAATCACTACGTATTTTCTCCACTCACAATTGAAACACGCAACTGGGGAACTTTTGGATTGTATTTTTCAATTGTTGTTACGTTCACAACAATTGGGTTGTGGCATGGCGCAAACTGGACATTTATTATCTGGGGAATGCTGATAGGCTTCCTGATCTGTGGCGAACAGGCTTTGCCGAAGAAATCGAAACCTGGTCAGGTTGCATCAATTGTGATTGTCAACCTTCTGATCATGTATTGTCTCATCTGGTTTAAGTCCGATTCAATTGAACGTGCATGGAAAATTCAACAGACAATTTTCACGAATTGGTCTGGGGGAATTAACATCAGTAGTGCGTTCAGCGATGTTTTTGTGTCCGCGCAATTCATGTTTGTTTTCGCAATTGCACTTCTGATTTTCTTATTGGGCGATGCGTATTCACACAAAATCATTCCTGCACTTTCTTCGAAACCGAAAGCGATTCGTTGGTTCGGCTATTATACGTTGATATTTCTCATTGTATTCATTGGTGTAAGCATGAACGCACCGGCGTTTTTGTATTTCAAATTCTGAACATGAGAAAATTCCTCACACAGCTCTTTATGTTCTGTTTACCGCTCGCTGCTGTGTGGGTGATCGTTTTGAACGTAAACGTGTCGAAGGAATTTTCTTACAACTACATCAAAGACGAATGCGAAGGCGCGGGACAATGGATGTACTCGCGCATGTACTTGCAGAATCGTCCGGCAGATATTGTTTTCATTGGCGCATCCCGAACCATGCGCGCCGTTGACGATTCCTTGTTGCAACACTATTACGATTCATCCGGAGCCAATCTGAAAATTCTCAACGCAGGCTTCTGTCGCTTTGGCCGCGATATGTTTACGCTCATTGCCGAAGATGTAATTAATTCACAAGCGGGAATGCGGACACTCGTTTTCGAAGTCAATGAACGTGAAGGCTCCGGTAACCACCCGATTTATTGGACGCTCGCCGGCACAAAAGATTTACTGTACCCGGAATCATTTGTGAATCAATCGTACTTCTCGAATATTTATTCGGGCACATTGATGCGATTCGATTATTTGAGAAGTGAATGGCTATCTACGCTACCACGATCAATTCCTTCCGGAAAATATTTTGGTTGTCTGCACACCGATGCAATTGCTGGCAAAGAAGACATGGACGATGCAGCGGCATTTTGTGCGAAAGGAAAGCACTGCAATCCTCCGGGTGCGTGGGAAGAATTTGAGCTTGGCTACAACAAAGCATGGATTGAACGACTATCTAACAGCTGCAAAGCACAAAATATTGAATTGGTATTTTTCTATTTGCCTCAATACGGTTGTTCGAATTGTCCCCCGCGGGAACTTGAATTTTATCTGCAGTTTGGACGCGTACTAATTCCTCCATCTGAAATCCTTGACAATCGTAAATATTGGTCAGATCACGACCACTTCAATACTTACGGCAGCAAAGCCATGGCTAAATGGCTGTATGGTGAACTGAATTTGGGTCAGAATTAGTCATTTCCCGTACTTTCCGCGCGTCGAATCACTAGTCCCGCCTTCCTCATCGGCCAAAACTCCTTATCTTTGCGCCCATAACACAATCAATATGAATTCTTTCATCATCCTCGGTTTCATGGGTCTCGGCACAACGGAACTGATCGTTATTCTGGTAGTTGTGCTGTTGTTGTTCGGCGGACGTAAAATTCCTGAATTCATGAAGGGCCTAGGAAAAGGTATCCGCGAATTCAAGAGCGAATCGAAAGGCGAGAACAACTCAGAAACTCCGGAGAAAAAAGACTAATTCAGCTTTTTCATCATAACGTTGAATGTCGATTTATTCTTCATTCAACTTTTTTATTTCTGACCACCCGTGAAACGCTACACTTCGCTTTCTGAAATCCGTTCCGACATCGCTGCAGGTTCAACATCTTGTGTTGCACTTGTTGATCAATATCTCGCACGGATTGAAGAGATGAATAACCTGAATGCATTTCTCGAAACATTTCCGGCAACTGCAAAAGTGCAGGCTATAGAAGTCGATAAAAAAATCGCTGCGAAAACTGCCGGGAAACTTGCGGGAATGGTCATCGCACTCAAAGACAATATCTGTTACAAAGACCACAAGGTTTCTGCATCGTCGCAGATTCTCGGCGGATTTGTTTCTCCATACAGCTCAACAGTTGTTGAACGATTACTTGCTGAAGATGCAATCATCATCGGCCGCACCAACTGCGATGAATTTGCAATGGGTTCTTCTAATGAGAATTCCTCCATGGGAAATGTGCTGAATCCGATCGACACGAAACGTGTTCCGGGAGGATCTTCCGGCGGATCTGCTGCTGCTGTTGCTGCGAATTTGTGTCTCGCTGCA
>CAYUTR010000194.1:0-4849 GCA_964447465.1 uncultured Chryseobacterium sp. | reverse complement strand
CTGTCAACGGAAAAAAGAAAATCGCGTACCTGAAAGAATGTCTCGAGAGTCCGGGCCTTGATCCGGAAATCAAAGAGCGGATGAATACAATCATCGCGCAGTTGCGTGCCGATGGTCACACTGTAGAATCTGCAGAGTTTCCGTATCTCGATTTCATGGTGCCCACGTATTACATTCTCACTACTGCAGAAGCTTCATCCAATCTCGCGCGCTACGATGGAATCCGTTACGGTTATCGCAGCAAGAATGCGCACGATCTCGAATCGACATACAAGAAATCGCGCAGCGAAGGATTCGGTCCTGAAGTAACGCGACGTATCATGTTGGGCACGTTTGTTTTGAGCGCAGGTTACTACGATGCGTACTATTCCAAGGGCCAAAAAGTGCGGAGATTGTTGCGCAACAAGACGGAAGAAATCCTCAACTCTTTCGACTACATACTGTGTCCTTCTACACCGGGAACAGCTTTTGAATTCGGCGCGAACTCAGCGGATCCGATCAAAATGTATCTCGAAGATATCTTCACCGTACAAGCGAATTTGACCGGAATTCCTGCGATTTCTGTCCCAGCCGGAAAATCCAAATCCGGACTTCCTTTCGGCGTCCAGGTAATGGGTCGAAATTTCGATGAATCGGGCGTAATGGCATTTGCGGATTATATACAAAAGATGAGGAACGAGGGATAAGGAACGGGGAATAGGGCTAAATCCGTTCAAATTCTCATGTTCATCACTACTTCGAAGTTTTTACTTTTCCGTTCCCTCCTCGTCCCCCATTCCTCATTCCGTTTTCCGCGTTTTTAACATCCCCCCGCTCATACTTTGACACTTGACCCTCACATACTTGGTATATTGGCGACCATCTTTGTCAGAACGGGCATACTTTTTTCAGATATACCCCGTATAATGAAAACACACTTACGAAGGGAAAGCGAATGTTGAAGAAACTGATCATTTTTTTGGGGCTGATTTCCGGTAATCTTAGTGCCGGTGGAATGGACACGTTGTTTGCCGACGATCCGATTGCTGCAATGCTCGACAGCCTTGCGCACAACTCTTACATCAGCCGGATTCCGAAAGTTCCGCAACAGCGTTTCAACATTTACGGCTTCGCGTCCGATTCTGTTCCGCATCCAACTGTTGGAGTAATTCAACAGCGACTGAATATGCTCGACGCGCAATCGCCATTTGATCTTGGCTACATCGATGAGGTTCAGCCATACATTGATCTTTACGCGTACAAGCGTCGCGTGCTTGTTGAGCGCATGCTTGGTTTGTCGCAATTGTATTATCCGATCTTCGAAGAAAAACTCGATCAATACAATTTGCCGTTAGAGCTGAAACATCTCGCGGTGATTGAATCGGCGTTGAACCCAAGCGCAACTTCACGCGCAGGTGCACGCGGACTCTGGCAGTTCATGTACGCAACCGGTAAGATGTACGATCTTCAGATTACATCATATGTTGATGAACGTTGCGACCCTTACAAATCAACAGAAGCCGCGTGTCAGTTCCTGCAACACCTCTACAGCATTTATGGCGATTGGCAGATTTGTCTCGCAGCATACAACGCTGGTCCGGGTAATATCAATAAAGCAATCCGTCGCGCTGGTGGCGGAAAGAAAACGTATTGGGAAATCCGTCCGTTCCTGCCTCGCGAAACACAAGCGTATGTTCCTGCATTCATTGCAGCAGCGTACATCATGACGTATCACCAGGAACACAACCTGTATGCAGTTGCACCGCGTGCTACATTCTACGATGTAGATTCTGTGAATGTAAAAGCAGAACTGAACTTCCTGCAGGTAGAATCTGTTCTCGGAGTTCCGTATGATCAGCTCGTCTTTCTAAATCCGATGTTCAAGCTGGGCGTTGTGCCGGTTGGGATTACAGAACCGTATCATCTTATTCTTCCGAATGAGCAGATTGGTCCATTCGTGATGAACGAAGACAAGATTTACAATTTTGTAAAAACCGATTCTGTGTTAGCTGCCATGAGCGTGGCAATGATCCAGAAAACACATACCGTGAAGAGCGGAGAAAAAATCGCCACCATTGCCAAAAAGTATAAGGTCTCGATCGATGAAATCCGAAAATGGAATAATCTCACGAGCAATTATCTCAAGACCGGACAGAAGCTTACGATATGGCAACCTGCTCCCGCTGCGACAACTGCTGCTACAGTTACTCCAAAGCCCGCAACCACTACTGCGGTGAAGGATCCACCAAAAACTGAAACGAATACCAATACTTCCGGTACAGCTACATATAAATATTACACCGTGAAGAAAGGCGATTCGTTGTGGACTATTGCTCAGGCTCACGGAACAACTGTAGATGAGCTCAGGCGCTTAAATGGATTCGGCACAAAAGTCGTATTGCATATTGGCGATAAGATCAAGATCAAAAAACTGTAGTCTCCCGTTTTTCGTAATTTCGGATAGTTAATGTTGTATCAGTTCAACATCAACTATTCTGTTAACTGAACAACCCTGTACTGCATGAAGAATTTTTTCGTCGCGTGTTTTGTTCTGCTGTTTTTTTCAGAAGCGGGTGCGCAAAACAAAGTTTTCCATTTTCTCTATGCGCATTATGCCACCGCTCCTAATAAGAGCATTTACATGGGCGGGTATTCCATCGGGTATCGCCGCGTGACTTACAATTTCAGTGCCGGCTATGCGAATGGAAGTGATCATCAATATCTTCCTCCTGATCAGCTCGACAACAATAAGCTCAAAGGTGAATTAAGTTCGAGTTCAGTAATTGATCCCGATCCTAAACCGGCGAACTCTTACCTCGAAGATGTAAGCTCGTTATACGAAGGTCCGATGGCGCGCGTTGGTTTCACTTGTTTTTTGCGACGCAACGATACGTTGGGCCGACATCCATTCTCGGGACCACACGCAGGACTGGAAGCGAGTTACATGCTTGTTACAGAACGACAAACTGTAATTTACAAATCAGAAACTGGTGAAGAGCGCTGGACATACGATGGTGGAAATCGTTTTCATTCCTTAGGTGCTGCAACTCATATTGGGTGGCAGTTCGCACTCCTGCACGATCGCCTTTATCTCGATGCACGTTTCGTAGTTCCGTTTCTCTATCCGTTCACAGACGATCCGAACATCAACAGTCCATTCGCCGGAACGCGTTACGAATTCCAGGCAAGCATGGCGTGGCACATTGGCTGGGGAAAATCGGAAAAGGAACCCGAAGACGATGGTGGCCCGAAAGTGCGCGACAAAATTTAGTGTTGTGAAATTCTTCGATCAATTCAAACAGAAATACGATTCCAACGAGCATCCATGTATTTCAGCAATGAAATATTTTCGTCCACAGCTTGCCCCGTGGAAGGAACACGATGAATTCAGATTATCCGTTCACAGCAGCAACGAGTCAAATTTCGGTTGGGGTTCTGTAAATCAACTCGGCTTGTTTCATACATACGATCATAGGCCGGTTCTTTCGTATGCTGTCGCCGGAGGTAGTTCCAATGGTGTATCGAGTTATCAGATTCAGGCGGAGTCATTGAGCGAAGCCTTCACGCTAATGATTAACTCACCACAGCGGGCTGAGGTGTACTACAATAATTATCCGATCGGATATATTACGGCAGACTTCGCAGCCCACGATCTTAATGGAGTGATTGTATTAAAAGTTGCACCAACCTTTCTGAATATAATCGGCACAGAAATCTCCTGCTACGCACCTGCAGAATTTCAATTCGCCTCAGGCGTTAACGGAGGCTACAATATTTCACCACGCGCGGATCTTCCGCTTAATCGCGACACGCTTATTGAACGCTATGCAATGGGCGTTCCGAAATCTGCAGGGATTCATGATTACGAGCGTCGTTGGATGATCGCTATGTGGATCCTTCTCCGTGTAGGTCCGTGGTCCTCGGAAATTTTTCCGACCACCTGGACCGAACGTCAGTACTGGTCAGATTTTATACCTGACTTCACTCTGGGTATAGACTAAAGATTATTTCTTTATCATAATCTTCTGTACGAAGGTGCTTCCTGATTTTAAGTTCCGCTTACACCAGCCACAGTTGTCAGTTCAAGTTCCTGCAATTGAAATCGCTCTGCAACCTCTTCGTAGTCCGTGAAATCTACATCCGGATTTGCCATTCTTAATCCAGGTGCAATGAGTACAATCTTAAACTCACACGTGCCGGGATTTCGCAGGATTCCATCGTCACAATGTTGCCAAACCGTTAGTCCTCCCACATACGAAGATACTGTCCAACTTTCAGCGTAACCCTGTTGAAACCATACTGCAGGTAAAGCATTCCAGTAGGTTGCATTTACAGGTCTAACATAAGCGATAACTGCCCCTGAGTCAATCACAGTCTGCGTGATCGCAGGCCAACTTATATCCAGGTAGTAGTGGCCATTGAGAGAAGTCCAATTGCCGGACGTTAAATAGCCAACCAAAGTGCCTGCATTTCCTTGGGGTCCCGTGGGTCCGGTAGGGCCAACAGGTCCGCCACTTGGGCCGGTTGCTCCAGTTGCACCTTGCGGACCCGGAGGGCCTTCCTTCGTACACGAAGCAACAAAAGTCATAGCAATAAATAATGCTGAGATAAACAACCAAGGTGCAAATTTCATAGAGATAGAATTAGGTTCACGTAAATCTAACAGATTATGCACCAATTTTTCCTATTACTTCTTTATCACCATTTTTTGTCCGATACGAATAACGTCTGTACGCTTGATACTATTCCATTCGCATAATTGATCAACAGTAACATGATTGTCCCGCGCGATGCTGGAAAGCGTTTCTCCCTTCTTCACGATATGCTCATGCGTATTGCCGCTCACAACCGCCACAGCAGGTGCCGAAGC